>JBDRQG010000446.1:0-7579 GCA_043826475.1 bacterium | reverse complement strand
GCGTCCTCCGCCAATAATTACAGTTCGCATAATTCCCCTCGGGGATTATTATGATTTCTTCTATACCATAAATTTATACATCAGAAGGATCAAGTAAAACATTTTATTCTGTAGTGATTTAATGTCGAAAGTCAAGACTTTCGACCTACCATCTTTTGTAGGTCGAACCCCTGTGGTTTCGACACAAGCCTAATTAAATTCTTTCACCAGCATCTCTTTATATTCTTTGATCAATTCCGGCATCGACGTATAAACTGCTATCGGCTTGGCAGTAAAATGCTTCAGGATATTACTCAGCATAGGAGGAATATAGGGATATAATTTCTGAAGATTCATCAGGCGGTATTCATAAAAAACCGAGGCATCGTCGCGATTAAGGGAATCCTTAATTTCAGCAGATATATTTTTGTCTTTAATAATATTGGGGAAGGAGTTGATCCCTTTTCCAACGGCATAGTTGATAATATTACCGGTCGACCAAACATCAAAATCAGAAATATGCTGGTTAAGATCAAAATCTATCCAGCGATATTCTCCTGTCCCTTCTTCAATTATTATATGATCGTTGCGGATATCACCATGGCAGGTTTTGTTTTCATGCAGAAAATTTATTGCCTCAAAGCATCCCAGAAGTTTATGGAGTATCACCGGTAGGTCGGTGTGAAAATATTCTTCATGAGTTTTATCAATTTTATAAACATAATTAAAAATTGTCTCACCTCTGATATATTCAATTATTCGAACATTGTTTCCCTTGTCATCCAGAGCTGGAAATCCCTGCATGAAGCGCTTATCACCCCTGACAAGATTAAGCACGTCAGCCTCTTTATCCGGACTGCGGTAGCAATGCATTTTGAAGACACCGATATGAACATGAAAATCTTCGTAAAAGACAGTCTTGATAATCTTATCATCACCTGTCTCCATATCAAGGGCGCTTAGGACCCAGTATTTTGGCTGATATTCAATTCCAAAACGAGTCTCGTATTTGTTCCCTTTGATGACATAATCATGTCCCTCAACCCGGAGAATATCCCCCCGTTTAATACGCATACAATCGGAGGTATCGGTGAGGATATCAACCCGATCAACATTCGGCCATCCGGTCAGCTCAATGATGCGTTCTATTAGTTTTTGTTTATCATCCACACTATAAATTAGTGTCAGCAGGGTAGAAAAGACAAGGCTAAAAGTAGCATCGCGCTCTTATTAATATTAAATATTTTTATCACCCCTTCTTATGCGTCACCATGGCTGAGGCCTGGGCGGTTGGAAAAATAGTCACTTCGGCGATCTGGACATGAGCCGGACGGCTGGCGATCCACACCACGGCATCAGCGATATCATCCCCCTCAAGAGGCTTATAACCTTTATATGTATTCATCGCCCGCTCTTTGTCTCCATAAAACCGGACAATCGAAAATTCGGTCTCAACCAGACCCGGATCAACAACTGACACCCGTAACGGTGTATCGACCAGATCCAGCCTCATTCCCTGAGTCAAAGCATCGACAGCATGTTTGGTGGCGCAATAGACATTCCCACCCGGATAAACCTGATGCCCGGCAATCGATCCTATATTAATGATATGACCGCTATTTCTCTCAACCATTCCAGGTATTACCGCCCGGCTCATATAAAGCAAACCCTTGATATTGGTGTCGATCATCTCCTCCCAGCCATCAATATTTCCTTCATGCAGCTTTTCCAGCCCACGACCTAATCCGGCGTTATTTACCAGAATATCGATATTTTTCCATTCATCGGGTAGGGATTCAATTACTCCAGAGACTGCTTTTCGGTCCTGAAGATCCAGCTCAATAATGAGGGAGTCGGTTTTTAATGATTTTTGCAGTTTTTCGAGGCGTTCTATTCTTCGGGCGACTAATATTAGCTTCGATCCCTGTTCAGCAAATTTCCGGGTGCAAGCCTGTCCAATCCCGGCTGAGGCTCCGGTTATAAGGACGATTTTATTTTTCAAGTCAGTCATTATATATCCTTTCGATTTTTATATCATTAATAGTAACAATTCTATAGATCTGAGTCAAACTCGTCTTGATTAATAAATCAGGGGCGAAGGATTCTATTGAAAAATATTCTATAAATATTGGCTGATGTTGTGTCTGGCAGATGCCCTTGTCTGATGGTAGATATTATCTGTTTCATTGGGGCACACGAGGGGGTGTGTCAATCACAGGAAAAAGTGAATACGGGCAGGAAGGGATTCCTGCCCGCGCTTTATTAGAATGCTTCGCCCCTACAAAAGATCTATAATAAAATCCACAAGGTAGGTGGGCAAATGTTGAACAAGTGTAGTAAAAATGCCCCTCTATTGTCAAAAACCTATATTCTATTTCATACCTGAAAAGTATGATTGTTATCTCTGAAATATATTGTTTGTTTAAGTTATTGCAATAAAATGATATAACATATTTAGAATATTCTATTTGCTCCACTTTTATCCGGCACGGCAGGTGCAATCCTTTTTTATGGAAAAATACTTAAACCAGAGCTTGTTCTGTCCGATAAGTTTATTGAGCAGTTTTTACCACGGACAGGAGCAGGTTCCTTTCGGAGGTGCAACTGTGATGAAACAAAAGAAATCAATGCCTCGACTGGGGCTGCCAAAAAAGACCTATTGGCATCTTTATAGTTTGCAGACTCTGCAGTCGGAGAAGTTGGCTCATATAGTAAATAAGGTTCTAAAGCAAGAATATGTCTTAATCAAATAAGATCAAAAGTCATTTAAACTTGACAAAAGAGAATCTTGGGGATACGTTAGAAGCCAACGTTGTGGATTGTCCACAAAGGATTTAAAAACTTATAAGAAAGTACCCTAAACTATTGAATAGTATGTGGAAAAAGAAATTAACAATTATGCTGATCCCCGGCTCGGACGGCACTCCCAGGCAGATTAGTATCCCCGGTTATCTGATTTATGGATGTGTTGGCGCAGCCCTGATATTACTTTTTAGTAATTTTTTCTTCTCGGCCGAGTTTTTCACTGATCGGGTTGCCAGTAAAGAACTCGAATCTCTCAGAGCTGAAAATCAGACACTTCAGGAAAAATATGAACAGATGCGCTGGAACCTGGCCGAAGTTACCAGCCGTTATGATGAACTTATCGATAAAGAAATCAAAATAAGATCTCTTTTTGATATTCCTCCGATAGATAATGACCAACGGCAGTTGGGTATCGGTGGTCCCTCATTTCCTATAACTCCCCAGCGTTCTGAAACCGAAGAGCTTGCTTTTGAGACCGAATCAGAGATAGATCATCTCCTTTTGGTATCGGAATTCGAATTAAGCGCTTATCAGGAAGTGGAAACTTCGATGATGAGCATTAAGGATCGTCTTGAGCATACCCCCTCAATCTGGCCGACAAGAGGTTGGTTATCACGCGGTTATGGCATGAAAAATGATCCCTTTACCGGTATCAAACAGATGCATCGGGGTATTGATATTGCCAGCCATATCGGAACGCCTATTATTGCCACAGCAGATGGAAAAGTATTTTCAGCTCGGAAAAATGGTGGTATGGGTAAAACTGTTGTTATTGATCATGGTTATGGTTTCAAGACCCGTTATGCCCATCTTTCAGAATATAATGTCAAAGCAGGCCAGAGGGTAAAACGGGGTGATATTATCGGCCTGATGGGTTCTACCGGCTACTCGACCGGTCCGCATTTGCATTATGAAGTTACCCGAAATGGCCGTTCTCTTGATCCCTACAATTTTATCCTTAATGATATGTAAGAATTGTTATTTTCAGACTTTGAAAACCGCTTTTTCAAGCGGTTTTTTTATTGGATTTATTACTTGCCTTTTTAAAATTCCGATAATAAATTAGGAGTATATAGGTCTTTATTCGTTAGTATGTCTCTTTGTTTTATCCGGGAGGAGACAGGTTAAAAAAATGAAGTCAGTATCAGTTATTTCAAATAAAAGTACTTCATCACGGGATTTCACCGATGATGATGAAAAAGTTAAAAAGATTATCGCCCGTATTAAACAGGGTGATAAACAGGCATTTACCGAGTTAGTAAAATGCTACCGCAACCAGGTTGCATCATTGGCTTACAAGATGGTTAATGATTATGATGAAGCAGCGGATATAACTCAGGATGTTTTTGTAAAAATGTCCAAAAATATCTGGCGCTACGATGAAAAGAAGAAATTTTACACCTGGCTTTATCGAATTACCGTAAACGCTGCCATTGATTATATCCGCAAACACAACCGCCATCGCCATGAACCTCTGGAAGAGGCCTTTAATTTTCAGGACGAAGATCAGCCCGGCCCCGAGGATCATTATCATCGCTGGCAGATCGATGAATACATCAAAAAAGCCACCGACTTATTAAACGATAAGCAGCGGTCGGCCTTTATGCTTCGGGATGTCGAAGGATGCAAGATTGGTGATGTAGCCAATATTATGAATATGCCAGAAGCAACTGTGCGTTGGTATCTGCATCGGGCCAGAAACAAAATCCGCCAGGAATTAACCCGTAAATGCCCGCATTTATTAATGTTATTTGGTTTCTTTTAGGAGAAGTGCCAAGGTTACAAATTTTACTTTCCTCTTTGACCATTTAATCTCTATATATACATATGTCTAAGACCAAAGAAATTGATCTCAGGATCAAAGGAATGCACTGTGCCGGATGCGCTGCTAATATCGAAAAGGGTATGGCCGGCGTTGATGGCATTGAAGAATGCCGGGTAAATTTTGCTTTGCATTCTTCAGCTGTTGTTTTTGACTCGGATAAAGTCACAGAGAATCAAATTATTGATAAGATTAAAGAGTTGGGGTATCAGGCTGAAGTGGGGACACCAGATATTCTTGTCTCAAATCTTAAAGAGGTTGTCAATGCCCGCCAGAAGTTTATGCTTTCTCTGCTTCTTTCTATCCCGATATTGATTTTCCACTTCTGGCACCAGTTTCTCGAAGGACATTTGATCGACCCGTTATGGGACAGCATTATTCCGGCAGTTTTTGCCACGATTGTTCTATTTATATCCGGTTCACAAATAATCTCCGATGCCTTTAAACAAGCCCTACGTTTTCGCGCCAATATGAATACTCTGATAAGTATGGGAACACTTACGGCCTATTTATGGAGTCTGGCGGCTCTTTATAAAAATATTTTTCGGGATGGACAGGAGGATATCTTTTTTGAATCGGTAGGGATGATTATAACCTTGATTTTACTGGGCCGGTATCTTGAAGCCATATCTAAAGGAAAAGCCGGAGAGGCTATTCAAGCCCTGATAAAACTGAAACCCTCAAAAACGACAGCTGTAATTAATTTAGTAGAAATAGAAATTGAAACAGCCACAGTGAAAAAAGGGATGATATTGATTGTACGGCCGGGTGAAAAAATACCGACCGATGGGGAAATTATCGAGGGGACACCTGTTATTGACGAATCGATGTTAACGGGTGAGTCGCTGCCGATTGAAAAGAACAAAAATGATAAGGTATTCGGCGGATCTATTAATGGGAATGTTCCGTTTAGAATGAAAGTGACCACCACCAGCGACGAGAGCCTTCTGGCGCATATTATCAAGCTTGTTACCGAGGCCCAGAGCAAAAAAGCGCCAGTGCAGTCACTGGCGGATAAAGTTGCCGGAGTTTTTGTCCCGATCGTTATTTCTCTGGCAGTAGTTACTTATATTGTTTGGAATATTTTTGATCCGGAAAGCCCGATGATGATCCGCAGTGTTATCTCAGTTTTGATTATCGCCTGCCCGTGCGCTTTGGGACTGGCCACTCCCACGGCAATTCTGGCTGGAACCGGAAGAGCAGCTAAAGAAGGGATTATAATTCGAGGGGGGGATATTCTCGAAAAAATAACCAAAATTACCGCTGTCATTTTTGACAAGACTGGAACTCTCACTCATGGTGAACTGGAAGTGGTAAATGTCTTAGTTACCGGGAAAATTTCTGAAAGAAAACTGACTCAGTTGGCTGGATCGGCTGAAATTCAATCGGAACATCCGATTGGCCGGGCGATTGTACGGCACATGAAACAAAAAGAGATGGAGCTGGCTGTAATAAAAAACGTTGAGGCATTCCCTGGGTTTGGTCTGACAGGTGAATTTAACATGAATACTCTTATAATCGGCAACCGCCAGATTATGGAGCAGAAAAAGATTTTGTTTGGCCAGTCGGTAATTAAAGCTGAACAGGAAATGAAAAAGGGGAGATCAGTTGTTTTTATAGCTGTTAACGGTCATGTTGAGGGAATTATTTCCGTCTCGGATCGGCTTCGCAGTGAAGCCAAAGATGTTATACAAACATTAAAGAAAACAATGCATGTCGGGATGATATCGGGGGACAATCGCCAGACTGCCGAAGGGATCGCCCGCTCCGCCGGACTGGAACATTTTGAAGCGGAAATCAAACCGGAGCAGAAAGAAGTGATTATCGATTCTTTCCGCCGGGCTGGTTACGTTACTGCTATGGTCGGCGATGGTATCAACGATGCTCCGGCGCTCGCGGCAGCCGATGTCGGTATCTCTATCGGAAGCGGAACCGATGTGGCTATTGAATCATCGGATGTTGTTCTGATAAGATCAAATTTGAATTCGATTATCGATATGTTTACTATATCAAAAGCGACGATGAAAGTCATCAAGCGTAATCTCTTCTGGGCATTTTTCTATAATATCGCGGCGATCCCGATTGCCGCCGGAGTGTTTTATCCCTGGTTTGGCATATCATTTTCACCGGCGATTGCCGCTGCCGCAATGGCCATGTCATCGATTATGGTCGTGACCAATTCATTACGGTTGAACTATAAAGCGTTGTAGTAGGTTGAAAGTCTTGACGTTCGACAATATTCGTGGTTGGCGTACGTCCCCGTGCGCCAACACGGGTACCACACAGCTTGCTGTGTGTAACTTCATTTATATTCATATCTCAATCTTATCCATTAGAATAGGCACATCCGTATCCCCCAGATACCAATGATAACTTGACCATCTCCAGCCACCCGGCTCTCTAACTAATCCTGCCCGAACCGGATTATTATGGCAGTAATTTATCTTCTCTAATACTGTTTCAGGTGTACGACAGTTATGATCATAACATCGTTTCTGCCAGAAAACATGTTTTCCATCTGGAATACTCTTACTATGGTCGGAAAAATATTCTCTGGCCATTTTTGATTTTAACTCTCTGATCAACAACCCCAATTTTGTTTCAGGTTTTGGATGAAGTACCAAATGAACATGATTTGGCATAATGACATACCCGAATAACTTGAAATTGTATTTTTCTCTAACCAATTCCAAGTGTTTTATAAACAAATCAAAAATTTCTGGCTCATAGAAATTTTTCATCTTTCGATAACAACAGAAAGTAACAAAGCGAGCAGTATTCAGGTTATCGAAGTGTTTAAAATTAGACATAAGTAACAATAATAATATTTGAGAGTAATTTCAATAACTTAGAACACACAGCAAGCTGTGTGGTACCCGTGTTTTATCATTGATAATACGAACATTTATTCTATATTAACGTCAATAAGGAAAATGAAATTCAACTAAGAATGATCTCATGCTTATCAGAATA
>JBDRQG010000445.1:0-2442 GCA_043826475.1 bacterium | reverse complement strand
AATATATTCGATGCCCTTTTTGATATAATTTAATCAATAAATATTTATCCAAAAATTGAATATAATTCTCGTAATTAAAATATTCCTCTCCCTGATGTTGATAAATAAAATTTCCATCCACTAACTTTATTGCTCCAAATATTTTCTGAGTATTTCTTACTCCTTTCGTAGGTATCTGTGGTTGTGAACTTATAGGTGCCCATGTTCTATATAATGTAGGAGTCTGTCGAAAATGAACTTCATCCGTATATACTATTTTCGCCCCTTCGCTTTTGGCTTTTTTTTTTAAGTTAGGATAGGTATATCGCTTCCATTTATTCTTTTGGACAGGATCCCCATTTATCAATTTAGTAGTTGGCCGTTGAACAGAAAAACCTATTTGTTTTAGAAGTTTTCTGACATGACCCGGATGATAAGTAACATTAAATTCATTATCTATAATCTCTGTTATTAGGTCGGATGTCCAGACGCCTGTATTTAATCCATAAGATACTGGACCACTTTCAACAATATCATATAATTTAGACAAATTTTTTTCAGATAATTCACTTTTTCTACCACTACGGTGACCTTCCAGCAGACCTTCTTCTTTATATCGATTCCAATTATTAATCCAAGGGGGTACCGTTGTGCGATTAACTTTCAAATGATTGGCTATTTGACTGGGAGAATACTTTTCAATACTCATAATAATACTTTGAATACGCATGCTTACGCGTATAGCCTTGTCGTGAAAAGCTTCTTTTCTTAATCGTAATAATTTTTGGATTGTCTTGTGATTTCCTTTAGCAAATAAGGTAGGTAACATTTAACTCCTCCTGAGAAATTCATAAGAGAAGTATATATTAAAAAAATGGAAAGTCAAGTAAATTGTCGATTTAATTATGCGCAGTTATATAGATATAAGCCAGAGTAGGGTTAATAATGGCTGGGTTTCTGATGCGGGTGATGATGATGCGACAACTTATGTGCTGGGAAGTTTAGCGAAAAAGAATTTAGTGAATACGAACGGTGTGCCGTGGGTTATGGTGATGACAAATAAACCTATTTATGAATCTTATGAAATCCCGGAAGGTGTGAATCTAAAGGACTATGGAGTTTATGGGAATAAGAATGGGATTACGGTTTATATCAATGGTGAAGATGTTTGCAACAGAAATTTTGTGCGGGTTGGTGATTACAGGAAACTGTCAACAGACAAGGGTGATTATTTAGTATTTTATCCGGATTCTGCAACATTGGTTAAAGATGCATTTGTTTCATTACATGGTGTAACAAGTTTTGCATTGGAATTTAAGGCAAAAGCAGGAGCGCCTGCTTTGGTCGATGTAGTTGATGGACAGCATAAGTGGAGAAGAGTGAACAAGACAACTTATGGAACATATAAACTGGATGCTGGACAAGAGACAAGCATTGAAAATCTGGTTCCTGTTGCTGTTGATTTGTCAGATTCAGGCTGGCGTGATATTGGCTGGAGCGCTAATTTTCATAATGTTATTGGGGTTGATGTTAATACCGGGAGAGTCAAACTTTTCAGACAGGAGACAGGTTATCATAAATACACTTCTGAATTTAATAAATTGAATCAGGGTACAAAAATAGGCAAAGCAGGGCTTTATTGTTTAGCATCATCAGTGGGTGATGCATTTGAGACACCGGCGCCGGTTGATGTTTATGTTTTAAATCAATTCACAAGGAATGCGGATTATAACTGGGAAGGTTATAAGCCGGTTGCATCTGATTTATCTTCTTCTGATTGGGAGAGTGCAGATAATGTTTTAGAATATAAAGTTGGGATTGATGTTGTTTTGGGCAGGTTTAAGTTCAATATAAATGAAGGCAGGATTGGAGAGATTACTTCTGATTATAATCATTATATTCCATCAGCACATTATAGTAATGTTATAGCTTCCGGGACTGGTGATGGCTGTTATCGTTTTGATTCCGAGGGTAATGATATTCACATAACAGACAAATATGGCAAAGGGCTTGAAGATATGGGGGGAGACAATGATGATGATAATCCGATGAGTTGGATTGTGGCAGATACAAATTTTGGCTATGGGACTTTGAATGGTGTGAATATTTATATAGATGAGGATGGGAAAGGACCACTCCAACCAAAAGATGTTACGCTTTATAGTTATAAGGTTATGGGTGGCACTGCAGGACCTGTTTTGCCTGTTGCGACTAATCTTTCTATGACTTCATGGAGGACTGATGATAATGTAAGGACAAATACAGTTGGCATTGATGTTGTGACAGGGAGATTTAAGTTTTATAGCATTCCAACAGGTGTTGTCTCTACAAGGTATAATTATAAGCCCGGAACTATAATTCTTGTAAGTGATGATGGGTTAGTTACTGTGATAATTCCTGTTGATGCAATTGATGCATACACAGAACTTTCTATTGTGCCGACATCGCTGCCGACAAATGCTA
>JBDRQG010000444.1:0-7308 GCA_043826475.1 bacterium | reverse complement strand
CAGAATTCTGGTTGGAACCCGAAATCGGTAAAATTCGCGTTCGTTTTAATGGGTTCCGTTCAGAAACAACCCGTGATGTATTCTCTCGAGAAATTGATTTTGAGGGATACCGCATATATCTTGCCTTTGATGAACGTTCAGAAAGTTATAGTGTTGTCACTTCATACGATAAAGATGATTATAATAAATACATCTATAATGGACGAGAGTGGATACTAAGGGATATTCCATTTACTCTGGAAGAATTGACTGCAATTTATACTAACCCTCCAATTGGCAATCCTCTAAATTATTCAAGAAGCAATCCTTACGTTAAACCGATGTCGTCCCCTTATTCTGATTCGCTATTTTATTTCGAAAAGCAGGATTATAATGCTTCAGAACAAGGGATAAATCAAAGTATTCGTAAAATATACCCTGATCAACCTCGTCCTTCTTCGATCGACCCGGATTCAGCAAAACCGGATGAACTCACCGAGGATGGTTATTTTAAATTTTATGAATATGAATATTATATAGAAAATCAATTGCCTTTTGTTCAGGTTTGGGTAAACATCACTGCATTTGATTATGGTTCACCTGGAAAGGGGTTGGAAGCACTTGAATCATCACGTACGGTTGGTGCTAAGAGTGCTTATCCTCTTCCTACATCCAGTGCCGTAGCTGCAAATAATCTCGAAGTATTCGTTTATCCCAATCCATATCGTCTGGATGCCGGCTATAGATCATTGGGGCTCGAAGGGCGTACTTCGTCAGACATATCCAAGCCAGATGATCGAGTACGAGCACTGCATTTTGCTAACCTACCCCCGAAATGTACCATTAGTATCTTCTCATTGGATGGCGATCTTGTCCGTGAAATAGACCATGACATTGACTCTTCTGATCCCAATGCTTCCCATGATGAATGGGATCTTATTACCCGAAATACACAATTGGTTGTTTCCGGTTTATATTACTGGACTGTTGAGGATGATAATGGTAAAGTTCAGGTTGGTAAATTTGCTATTATTATGTAAAATGTAATTTAAAAATAAAAAACCGATAGACACTTTGTTTATCGGTTTTTTTATTGTCTTATATGTCATTTGAATTCTTGCTCTATTAAGAAAATGTACTATATTGTCGCACTATTTTTTGATGTATTATTAAAAGGAGACCTTTGTGAAAATAGACGAATTGAAAAAACTCGCAATTGAAAAGAAATCAGAATATATCGATCTCAAATTTTGCGATCTACCCGGGATGTGGCATCATATTACAGTTCCCATTTCAGCCCTGACGCCTGACCTTTTTAAATCGGGTGTGGGGGTGGACGGGTCCTCATTACCCGGTTTTTCTTCTATTGAAAAAGGTGATATGATAATGCTGCCGGACGCCTCTTCAGTTTTTATTGATCCTTTCTTTGAATCTCCAACGCTCTCATTTCTCGGAAATATGATGCTTTCAAGTGATAAGGTCCTGCCTTACTCAAGAGATCCACGAAGAGTTGTCTCCTATGCCCAGAAATTCCTGGATAAGAAATTAAAAGGTGTTAAGGCAATCCTTGGACCGGAATTTGAATTTTATATTTTCGATAAAGTAAATTTCTTTCAGGGACCGGAAAGTGCTTTCTATTATCTTGATTCGGCTGAAGCTGAGTGGAATGCGGCGGAAGACGAAGAAAGTTTGGGTTATAAAATCCCTTATAAAAAAGGGTATCATGTCTCCCCGCCAATGGACAGGACCTATAACTTGAGATCTCAAATTTCATCATTACTGGCCAATGTCGGAATTGGCCTAAAATACCATCACCACGAAGTTGGCGGTGGCGGCCAGCATGAGATAGAAGTAAAATTCGCGCCTATGATGGAGATGGCTGATAAATCGATGATGGTAAAGTATATTGTAAAAAACCACTGTTTCCGTAATGGAAAATCAGCCACTTTCATGCCCAAGCCTTTGTTTAATGAACCCGGTTCCGGCTTGCATGTCCATTTATTCCTCGCTGATAGCAAAGGGTCACTCTTTTTTGATAAAAAGGGGCCAGCCAGTTTTTCAAAGCTCGGTTTGAATTTTATAGGGGGGTTACTGGCTCATGCTGATTCACTGCTCGCCTTTACCAATCCCTCAACAAATTCGTTCAAAAGATTAGTCCCCGGTTTTGAAGCTCCGGTAGCTGGTACATATTCGGTCGGCAATCGGACTGCCTGCATACGTATTCCCGGTTATCAGCGTGATCCTAAAATGATGCGGTTTGAATTTAGACCGCCTGATGGAACCATGAATCCTTATCTGGCTTATTCAGCCATCTTAATGGCGGGACTTGATGGTATCGACAAGGAGATTGATCCTGGATTACCTCTTGATAAAAATCTGGACACAATACCTAAAGAGGAGTTTGATCTTATACACCAATTACCCACTTCACTAAACAAGGCTCTTAATGCTCTTGAAAATGATTATAAATACTTACTGGATGGAGATGTCTTTACTGAAGATTTAGTAGAAACATGGGTGAAATTAAAACGGGAAGAAGTCACCAAAATTAGAGTTCGCCCGACTCCATTTGAGTTTGAGATGTATTACAACACTTGATTTAATCGAACTGTTATATATACTAAAAGTAAGGATAAAAATTATCCTTACTTTTTTTATTTATGCCTGTCGCTTGAATCGAAAAGGATTTCTCCGGAATTATTTTTTACCTGTACATCAACATCTATTCCATCCCGGACAGATTGAGTTACTATACAGTAATCTTCGAACAGATCAAGACAATGCCCTAAACGGCTTTCCTGGCCATCGTTTACATCAAGTACGATTTCTACCGTACTTCCCCCAATTCTCATCCTGCCTTTATCGGTTCTGATTATTTTGGTTTTTATTTTAGTCTTTAAACCGTTTATCTCAGCCCGGGCTTTTTTAAGACAAAACATCAGACTGGCGCTAAGACAATTCCCGATCGCAGCAGAGAGAATCTGCGATGGATTTGGTCCCTGGTTGCTGCCTATCGGCTCCGGTTCATCCATCAGCATTTCAAACCCTACCGATTCAAAAGTCACTTTAAACTGAAGATCTTTTATATGCTCAATATTTACTTCGACATGCTTGTCTTCCATAATACCTCCTTATAATATTTAAATAATACTATTTAGGAAGGTATTAAAGTGAGATTGAAAAATCCAGAATAATCGTAATACTATTTTTATAAACAGAACCGCTTCTCTTTATAATTCAGAAGGAGATTATCCGCAAAATAAACTGCAACAAATATTAAAGCACTGAACAGAAGAATACCAAAACTGCTCCCAGAGATATGAAGTGTCTCTATATAGTTTGCAGACAAATTTTTCATTGTATTAAAAAGAGGTATAAAAGGACCAGCCATTGCAGCTGCAATTTTATTTATATCAAGGAAAAATCCCCCTGCAGCTATAGCAATTAATATTCCGGCAAATATCAAAACCTTATCAAGAATGGATTGTGGTTTTTCTGTTTGAGCGGCAACCAATCGAGTTATAACAGCATCAGAAAAGCCGGGATTCAGGTTATAGCCGGTATCCCGTTTAAGGCTATTATATAAGAGACGATATGCTTTTAATTCCTGACGGCATTCTTTGCATCGCTTGAGATGGTCGTCGATGAATCTATTATTACTCGGTTTATTCTTATCCAAATAACTCTGAAATTCCATATCGGTCAAATGTCTTACTGCCATATTTCCTCCAAACAGTATTTACTCATCAAATTATCCTTGAGCATTTTTCTTGCTCGGAAAAGGTAGCTTTTAACCGTCCCCATTGGCTGACTGGTTATTTCAGCAATCTCTTCGTATGACATATCTTCAAGATGATATAACGCCAGCAGAACCCCCATTCTTGGGGGAAGGATATTTATTTCGTCCTGAACGCGCTGATTTAAATCCCTGGTTTCGGTGTAATCAACCGGAGAAATCGAATCATTCGAAAAATTATCTATTATATTTTCATCTTCACTGCTAATGACATCGTCCAATAGCGGAACTCTCATTTTTTCCAGATAATTTAGACAGGTATTATGAGCGATTCTGGCGATCCAGGTCGATATTTTGCATTCATGCTGAAATCCATTTAAATTCTGGTAAACCTTCATGAATACTTCCTGACAGAGATCCTCGCGGTCATGATTGTTGGAGATCATCCTAAAGACAACATGGCTGACCAGTTTTTGATATGATTCGATAAAGGTCTGCAAAGCAGCCTTATTTCCAGCCAGAATCTCTTTAATCAGTTGTTGTTCATCATTCATATAGTTCCTCAGATGCATATATATACGACAGATCAGGTAAAAAGATGTTACAAATTTTACCTTATTTTTAATGCAACAATTTCAATGATAGGATGTCTGATATCACATGAACAAGATGAAACAAAAAAGGAGTCAATTATGATTACAGATGATGTATTTATTACAGCCATAGTTTTTGGGGCAGTATTTTTGACTATTAAGTTAGTCCTGGACAATCGGCTGCGCAATAAACTGATTGATAAAGGGATGGTTGATGAAAATTTGAAATTTCTCTATACCAGTACGGCTCAAGTTCAGCGACTCTCTTCCTTAAAATGGGGGATAGTCATGATTAGCCTTGGATTAGCTTTATCAATCAAATTTCTCTGGCCGGATGTGATTGACGAAGACGGCACTATTGGATTGATGTTCCTCTTTGCCGGGATTGGATTTATGATCTATTTTGCAGTTTCGCAGCAATTCATGAAAAATAACAAACAATAAATTAATAAAAAAATATTATTAAAAACAATAGGCTCCGCCTCACTCACGGAGCCTTTTTGTATAAAGATTATATAACACTTAATACAACAATTAGTTATAACATTCCCCTAAAGCAACACATTAAAATAATATTTAACATAAAAGATAAATATATTTTATTCATCACCAACAATAAAGATTGACATAGTCCATTTAACTATTATATTGACACTGTTTCATGAGACCTCCCCTGATAGAACCTGCCCCGGTTGAATCATTCAACTAAGGCAGGTTTTTTTATTAAATCACTTTAATCGGTCATTCCAAGGCATTTCAAAATAAAGGCATATTCCAGGGCTATCTCTTTAAGATAATCATACCTGCCAGAAGCCCCCCCATGTCCTGCTCCCATATTGGTTTTGAGCAGAAGCATATTATTATCAGTTTTAGTCGCTCTTAGTTTGGCGGTCCATTTGGCTGGCTCCCAATACTGGACACGAGGATCATTCAATCCGGCGGTTATAAGCATATTGGGGTACTCTTTAGCTTCAACATTATCATAGGGACAGTATGAATTCATATAATCATAGTATTCCGGAAGATTAGGATTTCCCCATTCTTCATATTCTACAACGGTAAGCGGAATGCTCTCATCCCGCATAGTATTAATAACATCCACAAAAGGGACATCAGCGATAGCCACATTAGCCAAATCAGGGCGAATATTAACAACTGCTCCAATAAGCAATCCCCCGGCGCTTGCTCCGGAAATGGCCATCTTATCGTGGCTCGTATATTTTTCTGAAACGAGATAATCACCACAGGCTATAAAGTCTGTAAAAGTATTTTTCTTGTTAAGATATTTTCCATCTTCATACCATTGGCGTCCCATCTCTCCCCCGCCTCTTATGTGAGCAATGGCATATATAAAGCCGCGATCCAGAAGACTTAACCGGCGCGATGAAAAATAAGGATCCATACTGATGCCATAAGCACCATATCCATAAAGATAAAGAGGGTTTTTACCGTTCTTTTTTATCCCTTTTTTATAAACTAACGATATTGGTATCAGAGCGCCGTCATCGGCTTTGGCAAAAACTCTCTCAGACTGGTATAGTTCAGGATCATAACCACCTAATACTTCCGTCTGTTTTTTTAGTTCTCTTTCATTAGTCTTCATGTTGTAATCATACACCGACCTTGGAGTAACTAAAGACATATAACTGAACCTGAGGATATCTGAGTTAAAATCAGGATTATCTCCCCCATTTACGGTATAGACCGGTTCAGGGAAATCGACATAATGATCAGAAGAACTGCTTAAATCACGTACTAAAATCTGCTGAAGACCGTTTACTCTTTCATAGACGACCATGAAATTGTTGAACATTTCTATCCCAGTTATCATGGCTGTATCGGCGGCCGGGATAACCTCGATCCAGTTATCCATCCCCGGTTTGGTTACTGGAGTCTTCATCAATTTAAAGTTTTTGGCGTTATAGTTGGTAGTGATATAGAACCAGTCGCTATGATGATCCACATCATATTCCACATCCTGCTGGCGGGGTTGAATAACCCGTAAATCACTTTTAGGCTTGGCGGCATCAAGGTAACGGACTTCAGATGTAACCTGGCTTCCGAGGTGCACAAAAATGTATTTCTCGCTTTTTGACAGATTAACCCATAGGAAAAAAGCCTGATCATCTTCCTGATAAACAAGATCATCTTTGTCGGTAGAGTTAAAAATCGTATGACGGAATAATTGATATGGACGATGGGTGTCATCTTCAACTGTATAGAATATGGTTTTATTATCGGTAGACCAGGCGGCGTTGCCCGTGTTGGGAATTGATTCCGACAGGATTTCTCCATTGGTCAGATTCTTAAAAAAGAGGGTATAGTTTTCATTCCCGGCAGTATCCAGTGAGTAAGCCAGCATCTGATGATTAGGGCTAACTTCATACGTGGAAAGATCCATATAATCTTTTCCCTCAGCCAATTGATTCAGATCAAGGAGAATTTCTTCCTGAGCCTCAAGAGAACCATGTTTACGGCAGTAAATGTCATACTGCTTCCCCTCTTCGGTCCGGCTGTAATAGAAAAACTCCCCATCCTTAACCGGTACTGAAAGATCGGTCTCTTTGATGCGAGCGACCATTTCTTCATATAATTTTATCTGAAGTTTTTTTGTCGATGCCATAACAGCATCGGTGTATTCATTTTCAGCTTCGAGATAAGCAAGGACGCTTGAATCACCCCTGTTGCGCAGCCAGAAATAATTGTCGTTTCGTTCATGGCCAAGAACCGTATCTATCTTCGTTTCAATGGCTGCTACCGGCGGTTTGGCGTTGATTTGCTTTTCTTTTACGCAGGAGACAAACGATGAGACAAGCAACATCGAAATTAAAAGATAAATCAAACTGCTTCTTTTTAGCATGGGACCTCCGTTTAATAATTTTAATAATTTATATTGATATTAATCTACGCATAGAATTGAGAAAAGTCACTGAAAACTAATATTTTTGAATATATATTTTTAGATTCGTTGAATTCGTAGGGGCGAAGCATTTAAATGCT
>JBDRQG010000443.1:0-7648 GCA_043826475.1 bacterium | reverse complement strand
TTAGCCTTAGAGAATGAAACTAATTCTGGCGAGGCCAGTTTTGTAGCCGAAAAGGAATCATATTCAATGCGGGAGATGGTTGACATTCTGGCTGAATCATCAGGTAAAAAATGTATAACCCTCCGCGTGCCGGGATTTATTTTTAGAATAATAGCTTTCATTTCAGAATTTTTATTTAAATTGGTCGGGGCAACACCTATGTTAACCAGAGAAAAAGCTGCTGAACTTCTGGCTTCATGGGAAGTTTCAACGACAAAAGCGTTTAATAGCTTTGGATTCCAATCGGAAATTTCGTTTAAGGATGGTTCAGAAGCGACATATAAATGGTACCGTGAACAGGGATGGTTGAAATGATTTCTTATCAATTAATGGCTTATTGCTTTATTGCAGCCGGAATTTATCTGCTGGCAATCTCATTGCTGATTGAATGGATCGGAAAGAGATTAAATGTCACTCGAGGCATCGAAAATAAATTGCTTGAACCGGGTGGGGCCGGTTGGTTTTTGATCAATTTCCTGATGGAATTTTTGTTTTTTGCAGCCATTCCAACTATGTCATACAGTTTCTTTTATCTCGTTTTCCCTCTCTCCGGCTTAAGGGCGGCACTTGCTATTGCCGTTTTGGCTTTTACGTTCGGGGCGGTGCCGATAGTAATGGGAATTTCAGTCAGGCTTAAATTACCTATGGTATTTTTGTTATATAATCTATTGGGGTATCTTTTAAAACTATCAGGGGCAGTAATCTTAATTACATATATCTATAACTTATAGGACAGTTCTATGAACAACGACATTATTAAAAAATTTCAAATAACCCGAAAACAATTTCCGCATACAAAAAATGTGGTTTATTTTAATTCAGCTTCTTACGGCCCCTTCTCAAACCAGGTTAAAAAAGCTATAGATGACAATAGCCAGCTTCGTCTGGAGGCTTCTATCGACGACTCCCATTTTGCTTTTGAAACCAAGGAAGAACTAAGAAAAGATATCGCCGGGTTAATAAATACTAAAGTTAGTGAAATTGGAATAGGCTTGAATACTTCTTTTGGGCTGAATTTAGCTGCTTTTGGTTTGCCCCTGAAAAAGGGGGATGAAATTTTGGTCTCCGATGTCGAATTCCCGGCGGTTATTTATACTTTTAAAGCGGCTTGCGAAGCACGAGGATTAAAACTCAAATATATCCCATCGCGCAATCGATGTTTTGATATTGAATTACTCAAAAAAAGCATAACCCAAAAAACACGCCTTCTGGCTGTTTCCTGGGTGCAGTTTTTTAACGGCTATAAAAATGATTTGAAAGAGCTTTCGGATATATGCAAGAAGCATGATATCTATTTTGTGGTCGATGCTATTCAGGGAATGGGAGTAGAGCCATTCGATATGAAAAAATATGATATCGATGTCCTCAGTTCCGGCTGCCAGAAGTGGATGCTCGCCCCGCAGGGGTGCGGCTTCTTTTATCTCTCAGACAAGATTCGCGACAGCATCAAGCCACCGATGATGTCCTGGCTGAGTATTGACTGGAAGATGCAGTTCAGTGATCTGTTTAAATATGAAGAGCCTTATTTTGATTCAGCTCAGCGATTTGAAATGGGCTACTATGTCGTGATGAACATATTGGCCATGAAAGAAGCGGTCAAAATTTTCAGAGAATTGGGCCTGAAAAATATCCAGCAGCATAATTATGAACTGATCGACAGTCTAGCTGACTATATTAAAAGCGAACCATTCTATTCGATAACATCGTCGATGGATAACAAGCATCGCTCTTCGATTTTCACTTTTACCTGTAAGGATTACCGCCAGCTCTGGCAGCATCTGTCGGAACAGAAGATAATTTTAGTTCCGCGCGAAGGGTCAATCCGGGTTTCGGTCCATCTGTTTAATGATCAAAGCGATATTAATAAGATGATCCGGATTTTAAAAGGATGGGCCGCAGGCAAAGCCTGATTTATTTATTGCTTACTAAATGATCATAAATAAGTTGGGCGGCAATCTTGTGTCCCAAAGCGTTAAAATGAATAGGATCGACCAAAGGATCATCGAAGAGGTTATCATATTTATCAAACTCAAGGGCCAGATCGACCAGCTCTATATTTTTTTCAGCGGCAATTTCGCGCATAATCTGATTGTATCTCTCGTGAAATGAATGCAAGCCTGATTTATATCCAGCCGGATAGTATTTCTCAAGTGAAGGGATCGGCGATGTCAGTAAGATAGGACGGGCATTGTTAGCAATGATTGAATCAACCAGTTCACTAATATTAATTCTGTAATCCACAGGACTTACTCTATAGACAGGCGATTGCCTGTCAAAAAGAGAGTCCGGATGTTGTTCTATCGTTGAAAGCAATCCTTTTTTAAGCAGGCGGTAAGTGTGTAATTTTGAAAGTTGGTTTTGAATTGTTATCAAAAATTGCGGCAATGGCACCTGTTCTTTATCTGAAATTTGCGATGCGGCCGCCCAATGGTCATTAAAGGCAAACATTATGGTTACAATGTTAGCTTTTAGATGTTTAAGATCAGAATTATAAAACCGTTTACCCTGAAAAGAAGTGTAGCCGGGAATGGCGCCGTTAATAATTTCATATTCTCCATTCAGCATTTTTTCAAGCTGCCTGATATAACTCTGATCGTAATTTACACCCCAGCCGAAGGTACAGGAGTTCCCAAGTGATAACAAGCGCGGTTTGTTTTTTTCTTTATCAATATCAGGGCCATTAAAGCCAAGAGAATTAATATGATAGGTTTTACCTATAAAAAATTTTGAAGAGACTTCGTTGTCTGGGTGAAAACGCCAGAAAAGATCATGATCTTTTTTGAATATTTCGGGATAATCAAGAGCGCGATTGAGAACAAAAAAACGATTTTGAAAAAAAGGATCAATATTTAGCAGTCTTACCACACTTTCTGCAATTAATAGAAAGAGGCCTAATGAAATTATCACTGCAAAAAACTTGACTACCCATGTCGATCTGATATTAGACATGGCAGGAATATACGATTATGACTCTATAAAGCTAACACTAATTTATTTTTTGGAATAGGTGGGATTAATAATTATTGAATCAATAGTCAGGGCGGCAAGATTATGCCCCCGGGCATTAAAATGAACCGGATCGCCGTAAGCATCGTCAAACAGGGTATTATAGTTATCAAACACTTCCTGCAGATTAACAACCGGCACATTTTCTTTTTGACCCAGTCGCCTGATTTCGTTTTGGTAACTTTTATGTTTAGCATGCAAAGGTGATGAATCAGCGTCAATATAAATGCCCAGAGATGCAACCGGCGGAATTAAAAGTATCGGTTGGATATTATTATTTTGAGCTGTTCTGACTATCGAACGGAGATTCATGTAAAATTGATCGATACCAACCCGACAAGTAGAGCTAATATCACCAATTTCTACTTTTTTTTCGTCATCACACACCGTCAATACAATTTTCCTTACAGCCTGGTATAATTTGAGAGGGGATAATAAATTATGTATATAAATGATCCACTCGGAGGGAGTCTCCTGTTCGGCGTCGGTTATCCCTTGTCCGGCTGACCACTGATCATTCCAGCCAAACATTATAAGAACAATATCAGGATTAAGGGCAAGCAGTTCCTTTTCGAAAAATATTTTACCCTGATGCGAACTGTATCCGGGCACACCGGCGCAAATTACTTCTGTTTGTATGCCTTCCTTTTTCTCTATCAAATTTTGCAGTAATGAAACCCAGGTTTGTTCATAAGGAATACCCCAGCCGAATGTGCAGGAGTTGCCCAGAGCCAAAATTCTCAAATCCGGTTTATCTTTTTGAATTTCAGGGCCTCTTAAGCCGGAGGAGTTGATTTGATAATCGATATAACTGAAACGGCGCGATGATATATTCTGGTTTTCCCTGAAACGCCAGAACAGATCGCAGTCTTTTTTGTAAACTTCGGTGAAATCTATATCACGGTTTACAGGGAAAAACTGGTTTTTATAATAGAAATCCGTATCCATTGCTCTGAGGGCAAACTCGGCGGCAAATAAAAAGATGAAAAGTGAAATTATACTGGCAGATAATTTTATATAAATAGGAATATTATCATTCCTGCTTTTGTCAGACTTATCTGGCATAAGAAACATCCTTTTTTAGAACAGCGAATAGATAAACGGAGCCAGTGCTGAAGATTCCGTAAATATAACCAATACAGAAAGAAGCACCAGAAAGATCATAATTGGCCCCAGCCACCATTTTTTGGATGTTTTTAAAAAGTAGATAAGTTCAGAAAATATTTTCAATCTTCCGGACATGGCGGTTACCCTCTATAGCTATTCTTTATTTTAATAAACGACCGATACAATTATCAGTCATCGGCTTTTTCAAACCTGAATTTATTATTTAGTTCTTCAGTAATAGCTTTCTTATTGATAATATAACTGCCTAACAGCAAAATGTCAATACCTCCTGAGCAGAAGGTAGCAAAGGCATCCTCGGGCGTATTGACAATCGGATGTCCACGGAGGTTAAAAGAAGTATTTAAAACAACGGCTACCCCTGTTAAATCCTTGAATTCCCTTAAGATACTATGAAAAACAGGATTGTCTTTTGGGGATACGGTTTGGATGCGGGATGAATTATCTACATGAGTAACAGCCGGGATTATTTTCCTTTTATTTTTATGAACCTTAAAGTTAAATAGCATAAAAGGATATGCGTTTTCGTCACATTCGAAATATTCCCGGGCATGCTCTATCATTACAGCCGGTGCAAAGGGGCGGAACGGCTCGCGGTATTTTACAGCCGCATTGATTTTTTCCTTCATCCGATTATCGCGGGGGTCAGCCAGAATTGATCTAAACCCCAATGCTCTTGGACCAAATTCAGCCGGACCCTGAAAGATACCGACAATTTTCCCCTGAGCGATTTCATCAGCTACCAGCCTTGCCGGACTTATGTTATCATTTTTTATATAGGGGATACTATGTTTATTTAAAAATCTGAATATTTCGTCATCGCTATATTCAGGTCCCAGATTAAAGAAGGGCTGCTTCCGTTTATTATCCCCGGTTAGTTTATGATGAACATAGAGGGCGGCTCCAACTGCTCCACCGGCATCACCGGAAGCAGGCTGGATATAAATATTTTTAAAGAGATTTTCCTTGAGAATCAATCCATTGGCCGTGCAGTTAAGAGCCACTCCGCCAGCCATGCAAAGATTATCCATGCCGGTCTCTTTTTTGACATGTCGAGCCATGCGGAGAATGATTTTTTCGGTCACTTTCTGAATCGAAGCAGCCACATCATTATGATATGAAGATAATTCTGTTTCCGGTTTACGGCGCGGTTGGCCGAATAATTTTTCAATCTTTTTTCCGGTCATGGTCATGCCATGATGGAAGGTGAAATATTTCATATTAAGATGAATAGAACCATCATCATGAATTGAAACGAGGTTGTTTTCAATCAGGTCAGCATATTTTGGTTTTCCATAAGGAGCCAAGCCCATGATTTTATATTCCGCTGAATTTACCCTGAAACCGAGATAATAAGTAATCGCCGAATAAAGAAGCCCAACCGAATGGGGGTAGTGCATTTCCCTGAGAAGCTTGACACAGTTATTATTCCCAATGCCAAAGGATGCATTAGCCCATTCACCAACTCCGTCAATTGTGAGAATAGCAGCTTTATCAAAGGGAGAGCTGTAAAATGTTCCGGCCGCATGGGAGAGATGATGGGGGAGAAAGAGCATTTTTCCTTCAAAATTAAGTTCTTTTCTGATAATATATTCAGTCCATAGCTTTTTTCTTAACCAAATGGGGATAGCTTCGAGAAAGGGACGATAGGAAATAAAGGGGGTAGCCATATAACCGGTAAGAATACGATCAAATTTTAGAAAGGGTTTGTCATAAAAGACGATATAATCAAGGTCATTTATTTCAATACCGGCCCGGGTTAGGCAATATTTGACGGCACCGGAAGGGATTTCAGGGTCATGCTTTTTACGGCTGAAACGTTCTTCGCTTGATGCGGCCAATAATTGGCCATCAATAACTATAGCTGCTGCTGCATCGTGATAAAAACATGATATGCCAAGAATTTTCATTATCAGCTCTGCCGTTTTATTGATTCCAAATCAGGTTCGCCATTTATGATTGTCTGCCAGTTAGTACCGGCATATGCCTTGGATTTTTTGGTTTTAAGCGGATCCCAGCCAAACAGCTTCATTATCAGCCCAATTGGAGAGATAATCAGAAAATAAAAGATTGTCACCAGCAGCCGGGTTTGAAATCGTCCGAAAACATGGGCGATTTTTTTCCATTTTTGCCATATGTTTTTAAAAAATTCTTTCATATATTATCTACTAATGTACTAAAAGTATTTGATGATTGCGAGATACTTTTGTATCTCTTTATTATTATAACTGAATAATTATGGCATTTTAGAGAGTTGTCAATAGTATGGCTGAAGGTTTTGAAAAAATTCTGATAACGGGTGCAACTGGTTCTCTTGGCAAGCAGCTTATCTATGAGTTGAATAAAAGGGGCAAAAAGCCGATCGCGCAGGTCAGGGCTACTTCGGATACCAATTATATTGATTCCCTTGGATTAGAAAAACGAATTGCAGATCTGGAACAATTTGATCAAATGCCCCCACTTGTAGCGGGGATTGATGCTGTCATCCATTGCGCCGCTATAGTAAATTTCCACCGGAACAATCAGGATCGTTTTACTAAACTTAATGCTGAAGTTCCTTCTGAATTATATAAAGCGGCACAAAATGCCGGAGTGAAGAAGTTTATCCATATTTCTACTGTAGCGGCAACAGCGGCTATTCGCAGAAAAGAAGGATATGTTAATGGTAAAGTGGGGACGCCATATAAAGTATCCGAAGAGTCCGAGTACAATCTGGATGATTTTAATATTCCCTATTTCAGAACCAAACGCGACGCCGAACTTAAGTTATTGGAATTAGCCAAAAACAACCATACAGAACTGGTAATCATTAATCCGTCAATTATAGTAGCCCCCTCCAGGACAGGGGACGATCGAGGAAAAACACTAAAGAGTTTCAGCCGTTTTGTTATTCCAAGTTTTCCCAATCGCATAAATTTGGTTGATATCCGTGATGTAGCTCCGGCAATAATAAATTCACTGGCTAAAGGACGTCATGGAGAGCGATACATTCTGGCGGGGGATAATGTGGCAGTAAGGGAGTTGGTATTGCTGGCCTCAATGATTCTTGGAAGGGTTCCGCACTTGATAACACCCCCTAAATGGCTGCTTAATTTTACAGCCTCATTTTCAGTAACTATGGCTAAATTTAAAAAAGGGAGCAAGGTGTCATTTTATCCTGATATTGTAAAATTATTTGAATATGAGTGGTCGTATTCATCGATGAAGGCCCGTCGGGAATTAGGTTTTAAAAGCCGCTCTATTCAGGTAACCCTTAATGATTTATTACACAATGCCTTTCTCGGAACCCATCTTAAACCATAATAATCTATGTATTTATAAAAGAGCGGTTATGCCGCCTGTTACAGCAAAGTGATAATGTCCTATATAAGCAATATAGAAATGTCCTATTTCCTGGTTATACTTATTCTCAAAAAGAGAAGGAGTATTATGTTCAGAGAGGACATTATCCATATGAGTTCAAAGGAGTTGAAACGGC
>JBDRQG010000442.1:0-4716 GCA_043826475.1 bacterium | reverse complement strand
CGATAGCGATATTGAACATTATCCCCCATTGCTGTTCCGGGCACGCCATCAAATAAAACCCAGAAGGCATCCGTTCCTGCAATTGAAGCGTGCAGCTTTTCGGTCAGGAAGGTATTATCAAGGGTATTTAAATCGCCGATTCCGGACATCGTAGAGAGGAATAAGCCTCCTCCGTTATTCAGGAATCCTTTCATTGCATTGATATCATCGATACTTAAAACACTGATAGCAGAATCACCGGTATACCAAAAGACCATTGAAAATTGTGATAAATCCGTACTATCGGGAGAACCTTTGATAGCCTTAGTCCATGTCTTTAAAGGGACTCTCATCGAATAAAAGGCCTCCTGAAAATAACTTTCATAAGCTGCCCCGCGATCATCGTCAACAAGCAGTATCTGCGGAGCACCAACTTCAACTTCAAAACCAAATGTCTTTTGGAATTCACCGGAACCGGAATTTCCCGGGAGTGAATCAGTTGTAATCGTAACAAAAAATGAGTCTATCCTGGGAATTACACTATCAGCCAGAACAAATTCTATCGGGATCAAATTACTTTTAGGGTCTATAAACAAATCTTCATTGAATGAAACAGTTGGCGTAGTAAAGATCACATCCGGATTTGAAGTTGTCAGAGTGGCATGTACATTATAGGAATTGCGCATCTTATTAACTACGGTACAAAAGAACTGAACTGTTTCACCGGCTTCAAAAATACCATCCCCATCTCCATCCTGAGAATCATCAAATACATACCAGTCGCTGCCGCTTGAATCGATCCATGGACGGGAGTATCTTACATCAAGATCAGCATACATTAACGAATCACTATTTGAAATATTCCAAACACCGATTTGAGTACTCAGATCAAAATTAGTCAGTGAATTAGGAATCGATTGTTCGTTGAAGTTCCTATTTACTGATGCACCGGGAAAAGGATCACCCATATCGCCAGTATTATTCACAATATAAGCCAGCCCGCTGTCGCCATCAGCCTCCTCCAAACCGACATAGTAGCGACTTGGAGCAGTATTCTGTTGAGGGGCGTCAAGATCAACATGATAAATACATAATCCTGAACCGGGTAAATATTTATCAAATCCGGATTTCTGGCGGTTTTCAATAATCCAGTATTCTGAGTTGTCATATTTTAACTGATATACAAATGGATTAAATTCGATACATGGAATTTCAGCATTAAAAATATTTGATGTAACTTCGGTAAAATTTAAAAATCCTATTTGAGCTTTGCACCAGGGATCCATATGCGCTGGAGATTTTGATCCGCCAAGATAATTCCCCTGAGCCATCAATGACCAATCTCCCAATCCGGCTGAACCTTCATGACCGGGCAGAGCATAATCAATATCGTACAAATCCGGAAGACTCAGGAAATGACCGTACTCATGACAGAAAACGCCAATAGGGGAAAGTTCAATACCTGTTCCAGTAGTTGCTTCTTCCGGGTTCATGGTATAGTTAGAGACTGTAATTTGGTCAGGATGCTGGGTGGCGCTTAAAGTTGATTTATGCGACCAGATTCCATAAACACCCTCTTCTGCTCCACGTCCCGGATGAACAATAATAACTCCGTCACAATTATTATCCAGATCATGATCATAATTTACAAAATTAGCTCCGGCTGCATCGGCGGCAATGACAGCATCGGTAGCGAGTATAGAACCACGGGTTAAACCGTCGTCACCATTTTCATACCAGGCATAAGTCTGGGGCATCATCAGCCAACCAAAAATGTCCCCCTGAATATAAAATTTGCCATAGGAGTTTTCCATATAGAAATCAGTCATTGAACCGGTTGGGTTGAAATAACCGGAGTCTATCCCGGATTCCACAAAAGGAGTTCTATCGGTAAAGAGAACCGAATCAAACATATAAGGTTCGCCCGAAACAGCCTGGCCTCCATGAAGCCAATCTGAAAATTCAACCAGTATTACAATAACTTTGACAGTATCAATTGCCTGTACTCCAAGGGCTAAATTCTCTGCTGCTTTCTTCTTATCGAATACCGAATGTTCAACCGGAGAACAACCACCGAGAGCCTTGAAGTTTTTCCAATTGTTGATTTTCTCTTCAAGTACGCCATCAGCTTTCCATTTTTCGATAGCCTCTTTGGTTGGAGCTACCGACCATACTGATGCGGAAAGCAAAAGAGAAAAGAGTATGATTAAAATCAGGCTAAAATTCTTTTTCGCGGTCATTGCTATAATATCCTTCCCATAACGGTTCTTTTCAACAAACTATTGACGCATGAAGATATAATATAATTTACCGGATGAGTAACATTTTTTTAGTTTGTGAATTAAATTCTGTGCTCAATTTATAAAAATATACTCCGGAACTTACCTGAACATAATTATCATTAGTGGCATCCCACTCAAAATTATGTACTCCCGGAGATAATTGCCCGCTATGAAGTGTCTTTACAGCCTGTCCCAAAACATTGAATACTTCGAGTCTGACATCCGAGGCCATCTCAAGATTAAATGCGATATTGGTAGTTGGATTAAATGGGTTCGGATAATTCTGCATCAGATTGAAGCTTTTGGGGAGATTATTATCCGTCAGATTATCGTCAATATCAGTAGCAAAATTGAACATATTCTTCGCATTGTTAGCATTCACTAAAAGACCTTCCAACGAATAACTGCCCACAAAAGCAATCGCAACTTCAACAGAGTCGCCGGGGGCTATACTTAGAGGTCCGGTACTGACCATAAATAACCAGTCAGAAGCAGTATTTGATTCAATAGCATCCGGAATTCCTGAAACCAGACTATACAATTGTTCATTATCAAAACCAGTTTTACCGGTTCCATTATCAATCGCTTTAAAACCGGTAATATTTTTTAATCCCACGACACCGGCCAGAGGATTTGTGCCATTAGACTGATAAATCATATCCAGATCATTCTGCAAGGCAACATAGTCCGGAGTGCTGCCGAGATCAAAATCAACCAATAATCCAAAATGAAAATCATTAATGTCTGTCAGGGAATTGTTCTTTAAATAATATTTGAATATAATCAACCCATTATCATCCATATTGGGATAACTAATTGTCTCCTGGCTTATTTCAATCGGTACCGATGCCGCCAGACCGGGATCAGAAAATGTAGCGGAGCGGTGTGATCCATTATCAGAACCAACCCAATCCGAAGAAAGATTAACAACCGGTAGAAAATCAGATACTTCATACTGGCCAAGACTGCCACGTACTGATTTAGACATATGAGAGGCATCAGTTCCCATAACAATGCCCGCTTCATAGAGAAGATTCTCACTACCGTTAACCCGATAGCCATGGCCATTGATATTATAAATCGATCCACTTCCAAGACCATATTGTCCAAAATCTGATACAGTCATTTCTATCTGCGAAGTTAAATGAGTAGCAAAAGTTCCGGAAGGTTCCAGACCAATAGTTATCACAAAATCAAGAGTATCGGTTAACCCACCGCTTAACGGAGTAAGCATCAGTTGGAAAGTAATTTTCTGGCCATTATAAAAATTTTCACTGATATAAGCCGAGAAAGGTAGAACGTTGGAAGTAGTAGAATCCTGCGAGCTTAAGATAAACGAAGCCTGTGCAGAAGTAATTAATACTCCCGATACCGGAGTTATAATTTTGCCGATAATCGATCCGGTTATACCTATTGGATGCCCAATTGTCAGGAAAATATCAAATTCTTCGCCCGGTGAAGCTATTCCATCTTCATTTATTCTTACATTTGCCATTTCAAAAGCATAACCATCTGGTGCTGGAAGGTAATTCAAAAGCTTCGAAGCATCAACCAGTCCATGCCCATAAGCATTATCTTCACCCGGATCACCAAGATCAATAGCCGAGAGAATCTGAGCATTTTTTATTTCATCAACTGTAGCATCCGGATTGTATTCGCGCATCAAAGCTACCAAACCTGCTATAAACGGTGCTGACATCGAAGTACCGCTCATCAATTTATAACCGCCGTTTTTATCGGCTGAATAAATACTCACTCCCGGAGCTACAACTTCCGGTTTAATGCTATTGGCATCACAAGATGAAGGTCCTCTGCTTGAGAACCCGGCAACGATTGATGAGTTGTCAACTGCACCAACTGAAAATGAGGTCAAAGGTGATAAAGCCATATCAGCTGGATTGCGGATTGTAGTCGGATTGGGACCTTCATTACCAGCGGCAAAAATCGCCACGATACCAGCAGCTTCAACATTTTGGATGGCAAGAGCAAAGGTTTCATCACAGGGGGTGAATAAGCCTTTGGGGATTCCCCAGCTGTTAAGAATGACATCCGGGACATCATAAGTAGTTGAAGTATCGCCATCAGGGTTTAAAGCCCATTCAAAAGCATCAAGAATATCAGAGATCGTAGTGCTCAGGTCACGACCCTGGTCGATAACACCGGCAGAAATCCATTCAGCATCAGGAGCCACACCAATTGTGTCAGATCCATCAGAACCAACCATAACACCCATCGTATGAGTACCATGTCCTACTGCATCTACAGGAATCTGATCAGGATTTACTTTAGAGAACCAGCAGGCATTTAAAGCGGCATGATTACCACGCCATTTTGATGAAAGAGCCGGATGAGCCTGTTCTACTCCGGTATCAAAAGAGCAAACCAAACGACCTTTACCTGTATAACCTGCCTGCCATAACGATGGAACATTGAGCATATATAATTGCTGCGGAAC
>JBDRQG010000441.1:0-7189 GCA_043826475.1 bacterium | reverse complement strand
GAAGCCCTTAAATTTTTGCATGAACTCCGAAAAGATATAAAATGAACCGATCACAAACAGATAAGACAAAGAAAAGATTTATCCGCCCTCTTCCGGTACAGGTGGTTAATAAGATAGCGGCCGGTGAAGTTATAGAACGGCCCTCAGCTGTGGTCAAGGAACTGGTTGAAAATGCCATCGATGCCGGAGCTACCCAGATCGATATAATCATCGAGAAATCCGGGGCAAAGCTGATTAAGATTGTCGATAATGGCTGCGGTATCCCTGAAGAACAACTGGAAATTGCCTTCTCCCGCCACGCTACATCAAAAATATCGGTTTTCGATGATCTTAACACTCTTTACACTTATGGTTTTCGCGGCGAAGCGCTGCCCTCGATTGCATCGGTCTCAAGAATGAGAATGGTAACACGCGACAGTGTTTCTTCAACCGGTGCCGAGATTATCTATGAGGGGGGAGTACTGCAATCCAAAGAACCGATGGCCAGCCAGGTCGGAACGACTGTTGAAGTAGAAAATATATTTTATAATACTCCGGCCCGAAGGAAATTTTTAAAATCCGAAGCGACTGAGACCCGACACATTTCTAGGACAGCTATGGCGTTGGCGATAGGCCGATACGATATTGGCTTTTCATTTACCAATAACGGTAAAAAAATATTTTCAGTTCCGGGCGGCACATCTCTGAGTGAGAGAGTTGCGGAGCTTCTTAAAAGAGACGGCAAATTTATCCCGATAGAAATTAAAGGAGAGTATTTAGAGTTAAAGGGATGTATCGGATTGCCTGATATGGCACAGCATAATCGTTTTGGTCAGTTCCTTTTTGTAAATGATCGCTATGTCCAGTCGCCGGTTATCTCGCACGCTTTTATGGCTGGATATGGAGAGCTTGTCCCCAGAGGGATGTTCCCTATTGGAGCTTTGTTGTTAACAGTTAAAACCAGTGATATCGATGTCAATGTTCATCCAGGCAAGACCGAAGTGCGCCTCTCGTTTGAACGGGAAATTCATCGTGAGATAAGACATATTGTGGCGGATTCTCTAAAACAGGATGGCATAATCCCAATCTTTAGAAGCATGGATTCAAACCATTCTTCAGCAGCTGGCAGCTCTTCTCATTTTTCTGAGAGATCGCATTTAGATAAAAAGCCGGAATCTGGTTCAAGACAGAATTTTATCCCCGGCATTAACAATTCTCAGCCCTTAAGTCCGCATGATCTTGACAGGCTTTATAATCAAAAAGATATCGATCCTTCAAGAATGCAGTCACCACCAATTAATGTTGATAAAGAGACTGGCGAAATAATAGACACAGTAATTGAGGCGCCTATGGAAGGGTCTACGATTCCGTCCCTGCCCTATTCGCCATCTGATGGTTTTAGTCTGGTAGGACGATTTGCCAACTTATATTTACTGCTGCAGTCAGGAGAGAATCTATTCATTGTTGATCAGCACACGGCTCATGAACGCGTCCTCTATGAAGAGACTCTTGATAGGATAGAGAATCAATCACTTCATGGACAGAATTTACTTTTCCCGGTACAGATAGAACTTTCTCCCGAGCAATTAGCAGTCTTTGAAGAATCTCTTGAAATGCTCAATAAGTCCGGTTTTAGTGTCTCCGAATTTGGGGGACGAACGGTTAACATTGAAGCTGTCCCGATCGTGCTGGCTAAGAAATCACCGGAAAAGATGTTTTTGAAAATTATAGATGATCTTGCTTCCCTGAGAAAAGCGGGTTGTGATCTGATCAAAGCTATGGCGCAGTCGATTGCTTGTCGGTCAGCAGTTATGTCCGGGGATAAATTAACCGATCAGGAAGCGGTTCATTTGATTGCTTCCCTGCTGAACTGCCGGGATAAATATTCCTGTCCCCATGGCCGTCCGACTTTTATAAAAATCAGCAAAGATGATCTCGATAAGCAGTTTGGGCGGGGGTAATATTATAATTTTCATTCCTATAATTTGCGGACCAACCGGATCAGGGAAGACCGGAGCAGCAGTTAGACTTGCTGAAAATTTTCCAATCGAAGTTATCTCGGCTGATTCCCGCCAGGTAATTAAACATCTCAATATCGGAACAGCCAAGCCAACCCCCGAAGAATGCAAAGCTGTTAAGTTTCATCTGGTGGATCTTATTGATCCGGGTGAACGATTCTCTGCCTTCAAATTTATTGATAGTGCTGACAGAGCAATTTCAGATATTCTTTCAAGAGATAAAATACCCATTATTGTCGGGGGAACCGGTTTATATTTAAAAGCTTTATCTGATGGTGTGGTTGAAATCGAAGAGGAGGACATGGCTATCAGGGAAAAGCTCGAAGAGGAGATGGAACAATATGGCCCTGAAATTATGTATGACAATTTAATGCGTGTCGATCCTCTTGAAGCTGTTAAATTACACCCCAACAATCAAAGAAGAGTTATAAGAGCCCTTGAAATATTTTACTTGACCGGAAAAACCAAATCTGAGATAGTAACTACCGGAAAGTATTTTAAGAGTAAATATTCTTTTAAATATTATTGTCTGGCTCAGGAGCGTGAAATCCTGTATAAACGGATTAACACCAGGATTGATCAAATGCTTGAAATGGGCTGGCTAAATGAGATTCAAGAATTGATTAAACAAGGGTTGGGTGATTCCATCAGGAGAGCCAATGTAATCGGTTATTCTGAACTTCTTGATTATCTTGAGGGTAAATATACTCTGGAAGAGGCTGTTTTGCTGATAAAGCAGAATACCCGGCGATATGCCAAACGCCAGATGACCTGGTTCCGAAATCAGACCGATTCCGAATTTTACGAATCGGCTGATATACTCGTCAATGATTTAGCGGTTTTGTTGGATAATTTAGAAAAAAAACAATAAAATGAAGTAAAAATTGAAAAAACTTGACACTTTATAATCCTTTGAGCAGTATATAATTTAGAAGATGTTCGCATCGTAAAGATTAGCTGATTTGAGGCCGATAATAAGAAGAAACACCATATATGGGATGGATTATGATTAGCATTAAAAATTCGCTCTTTAAGACAAGATATTTTATCTGTTTCATATTAGCTATCACTCTGATTTTTATTGGTTGTGGTGGTAACTCCGGGATGACCTCTTCAAAAAGATATGGAACGGCATCGGAGGAAAACCCGAATCAAACCTCGCAGGTAAGCAACACCACTCAAAATACTACTCATGCTGATACTAGTTCCTCTGCAATTGATGCGATAAATGACTCTACCGATGAAGATCCTGATAATGCCATTCAATCAAAATCCTCGCGCAATTCTTATAACTACAGCCCTGCTGATTCATGGGATTACCACGCCCAAACAGATATTGATGATTCAGCCTCGGCTGTTGACGATGAAATCTGGCGCCAGCTGGATTTGGCCCAGGAATATCATGCGATGGGAGTAATTGCCAATCGCGAAGGAAGCTGGGAAGAGGCTCAGTATTATTTCGAGAAAGGAATAAAAGTATTAGCTGTCCTTGATATTGAGAGTGATTCTAGCGAGACTCCTGAATCAGTGCAATATACCATTATTCTTGAAGATATCGTCTCTGATTATCGGGTGACACTAAGATCGCTTGGCCATCTTGAGGATGATGCCTCAGCCTCTATCATCCTTGAGCGGTTTGGAAATATTGAAAATAACCTTAGCAGTGATACGATTATTGTTTATGGAAAAACTGAAAAAGAGATAACCTATGATCTTCCGATAGTACTGAATGATCGGGTTAAAAAATCTATTATTTATTACCAGACTGTTGCGCGTGAAGCATTCGAAAAGTTTTTAGTCCGCTCCCAAAGATATAAAAATATGATGATCGAAATCATCGACAACTATGGTTTGCCGCATGACTTGATTTATCTCTCTATGGTTGAATCCGGATATAACCCGCAGGCTTATTCCTGGGCAAGAGCTTCCGGCTTATGGCAGTTTATTTCGTCCACCGGAAGGCTATATAATCTTGATCGAGACTGGTGGCTGGATGAACGGCGTGATCCGATTAAATCGACTCATGCCGCCTGTCAGTTCCTGAGAGATCTTTATGACCAATTTGGCGATTGGGAGCTGGCAATGGCAGCTTATAATGGCGGGCCGGGAAGAGTTAAGCGTACTATCGAATCGCAAAATACGGTTGATTTCTGGAAAATGAAATTAAAACGCCAGACCATGGATTATGTCCCTCTGATTATGGCGGCGACTATTATTGCTAAAGATCCGCTTAAATACGGATTTGATGATATTGAATTTGAACCAGAAATTACCTGGGATCTGATTGAAATTGATAAATGCCTCGAGTTGTCTGTCATAGCAAAAACTGTTGGCTGTAATATTGATGAAATCAAGAATCTTAATCCGGAACTGCTTCGAAAATATACACCGCCAAATACAAAAAGCTATATGCTGAAAATTCCAAAAGGAACTAAGGATAAATTCTGGGCAGCCTATGATGGACTTCCATCCCCTAAAGAGACCAGCTGGGTTAGGCATGATATCCGCAAAGGAGAGACTATAAGCACTATTGCTTCTCGTTATGGGGTTTCTCAATATGCCATTTTGGAGGCTAACAATCTCAGCCAAAGGTCAATGATTTATGCCGGCAAGCAGCTTATTGTACCGGTTCCGATGGACAGGGGCTACAGTAGCACGGGCAGAAGTTCCAAAGAATATAGTGCCAAGAATTCTATCTACTCGGTTAGATCCGGGGATACGATGTGGGATATTGCCAAAGCCTTTGGTACTACTGTGGATGCTTTGAGAGGGATTAATTATATCGAGAAGGGTTCGCGGATTTATGTCGGTCAGAAATTAAAAATACCGACCAATGCCACGAATCTGGGAAGTAGCAGCTATGCTGAAAAATCATCGGATAATTCTGATAATAATGTCTCATCTTCAATACCTTCCAATAGCCATAAAGTTCGCAAAGGGGATACTCTCTGGGATATTGCCCGTCAATATGGAACCACTACCTCGGCCATCCGCAAACTTAACAATTTAGGACCTTCCAGCCGTATTTATCCGGGACAGGTTCTAGTTGTAAAATCAAATGGAAGTGGTACTAATTATGTAATTCACAAGGTTAAACGGGGTGAGTCTCTCGGGACAATTGCCAGAAAGTACCAAACAACAATAAATAGTATTATAAACGCTAATAATATTTCCAATCCTGACCAGCTTCAGGTTGGAGAAAAAATTAAGATTTACAGAAATTAGAGATCGAAGGGGATATGGCCAGAAAAAGGGATATAATTGTTGCTGTTATAATTGGTGGTTTTTTTATAATTGCCCTGGGACTTTTTGCTTTGATTTTTATTGGGGTTATGTCCTCCGATGGAGATATCGGTTTTGCTGGTCTGGGTGATAAAGTCGGCATAATAGAGATGAATGGTGTTATCAACGAGGAGTCCGGCCGACCGGTAATAAAACAGATTGAGAAATGGACCGATAACAAATCGATTCAGGCAATGGTCATTCATATCAACTCACCCGGTGGTGGAGTAGCAATATCTCAGGAAATTTATGATGCTATTAAAAGAGCCAGCGAGGAAAAGCCGGTTGTGGCAGCTATGGCTTCAGTGGCGGCGTCAGGGGGATATTATATAGCTTGTGCGGCTGATAGAATTATTGCAAATCCGGGCACTCTTACCGGCTCTATTGGTGTAATCTTCCAATTCCATACCGCCGAAGGACTTATGGAAAAAATAGGGGTTGGAACAGAGACAGTTAAATCGGGTGAATTAAAAGATGTTGGTACCTATTCCCGTTCCATGACTAAAAGAGAAGAATTAATGCTCAGGTCGGTGGTTATGGACACTTATGAACAGTTTGTAGGAGTGGTTGCTGAGGGCAGGGGAATGGCTGTAGATGATGTCTACCCTATGGCTGATGGTTCTATCTTTACTGGCTTGCAGGCCATGAACTTAGGGCTGGTTGATACCCTTGGAGGGCTAAAGGAAGCGGTTGATTTGGCCGCTAATTTGGCTAATATGGAAGGAATACCTGACATTATCCGCCCAAAACCTGAAAAGAGTGTTGGAATTTTCGATTTATTGGGTGGAATCAGCAAAACAGTCAATAATATTGTTAATGAAGAACAACTGGGACCGCAATTGTTATATCAATACAAATGAACAGCTTTAAAAAAAATCAAAATAATTTACTTGACTTTCTTTTTTTGCTTCCCTTTTCTCTATATTGTTGTATCTTTACCTGTTGCAAGGGCTTAAGGCTCTGAATACGACAGCCTGTTTATTACAGGCGAAATTTTAAAATATTTGAAGAAGAGATTAAGAAGTGTTGATTAATATAACCGTAGAGGGAGGATGTAGTGACAAAGGCTGATTTGGTCGAAAAAGTGGCTGAGAAGACAGGCCTTACAAGAACAGATGTAGCTGTTGTTGTCGATTCATTCCTCGACACTGTCAAGAAGTCGTTGGAGAGTGGACACAATATTGAAATCAGAGGATTTGGTACTTTTAAGGTGAAGCTGAGAAAAGCCCGCAAAGCGCGCAACCCTCGCACCGGCGATGTCGTGCCGGTACCTGATCGCAAAGTGCCGGTATTCAAGCCATCCAATGAATTCAAAAACATGATCACCAAACTGGATATCTAAAAACAATTAATTACTAAACGGAGGTTTAATGCCCAGCGGGAAAAAACGGAAACGGTTGAAAATTAAGACTCATAAAAGGAAAAAGCGCAGACGCGCCAATCGTCATAAAAAGAAAAAAGTTTGACCTTAGTCTCTGGTGTAAAACGCTGGTTTCAGAGATAACACCTGTCGTTATTCTTATAGACCTCTGTTAGCAAACAGATTATAAAAAACGGTTTCAACCCAGAAACTAATTTGAAAAATATAAGCCCGCCTCATGGTGGGCTTTTTTATATCGCTTAACAATATTTCCATAATTATCCATATTTAAATAGAGTACATATTATTTAATGAAAGTCTTTGAACTGGGATAAGAAGGCGCCTGCCTGAAATGAAGGGAAGGTTAAAATGAAGCATGGTGCCTCATAGCTTGGGGAGTGTTGAAAAGTTATTTATTCCGTGGCTGGCGGACGGCCCCGTCTGCCAGCTATCTTGAACAATTTAAAATATTAAATTATCAAAGAAGATAATATTTATTCCTACACACTGACATAAACTGACATACGAACGAATATTATATGCTAATAGC
>JBDRQG010000440.1:0-20973 GCA_043826475.1 bacterium | reverse complement strand
AGCATTTCCATCATCCTTTGGATATAGTGGCGCGATTTATTTAATAGCATGGCGTTTTGATTGCGTGTTTTTAAAATCTTATCATTGAGAAGAAAAATCGACTTGCGCAGCAGTGACAGTTGATCTGCCTGATTTTGGTCTACCATAGCAAGTAATCTCGTAACAGTCATATCTCCGGTAATAGCATTGTTCGCTCTGATATTTTCCAGAATATCTTCCCGTTGTTTATTGAGGATATTACTCTCAATCAGCTTTTCTCTCTGAAGTTCTGTAACCCGATTCAGTTCATCGGCATCGTTTTCGACTAATGCCTTCTGCTGCTGTTCGAGTAATTGGAGGAACGATTCAAAGAGAGCGGCCTCCCTGCCTAATATTTCTATTAATCTATTTACCATAATCCTATTCTTTCCCGTGACGGGGCTCATTATAATTATCGACTTCCGTGTGAAACTCCTTTAGCATTCTCCGCATTTATTAAATCCTTATAAGATGCGTATGATTCCATTACCTTTTCAACATAGCTCTGAGTCTCGGCAAAGGGGGGCATTCCCTGATATTTTTCCACATTCCCCGGTCCGGCATTATAGGCTGCCAGCGCCAGTTTTGTGTCACCAAATCTGTCTAACATTTGTTTTAAATATCGGGTACCGGAGTCTATATTATCGTCCGGATTAAAGACTTTTGGCGTACCAAGCTCTTCGGCGGTACTATCCATTAGCTGCATTAACCCCTTGGCTCCAGCCGGTGAAACCGCTTTGGGGTCTCCGCCTGACTCCTCTTTAATGACAGCAAAAACTAAAGCCGAATCAACTTGATTGGCCTGAGCTGCTTTATCAACAATATGACTGTAATCCCTTATGATTTTGTCAGTATTTTCAGCATCAACAGAAAGTCTTATTCCATTTCTGAGTTTACCTATTTTTTCAATATTAATCAGCGGTTTGGCGGTACTTTCCTCCGGAAATACTTTGAAAGGTTCAATAGGTATTGCATCCGGTTTGTCATTTTCTGTTTTCAGAGGCTTGATCTCAATATTTTCAGGAGGATTAATCGACCCGTCCAAAACTTTGACCATTGAATTATAGAGGGCATCGGCAATAGATCTTCCGCCGCCAGCCATTTTCAGGGCTAACTGCTGGTCAAACATGTCCATGTAGGTATCTTTGCCGTAATCACCGGAAAAAGGGGAATCCTTTGTAAGTGAGTTTTCCCCGACCGTTTTTCTCATGGCTTTTAACATTTGATAAATAAACAGAGACTCGAATTCTTTTGATGCCTTTCGCAGGCGCAATTTTTCCTTCTCAAGATCATCTGTCTTAATATCAACAGAACTCTTTGTTTCAATTTGAACCGGCTTGACCGATTGAGCTATGGAGTCAATTTCAGACATTATAAAATTATCAACTCCGATCTTAATGCACCGGCCTGCTTAAGAGCCTGGAAAATGGCAATAATATCTCTGGGAGTAGCCCCTATTTTATTTAAGGCATTGGCTACATCAGATAGATAAATCGATTCCGCCAAATGTACGACGCGAGCATTTTCATCCTGGACATTTATTCGCGATTCCGAAGTTACTACAGTCTCGCCCTGACTAAATGCTTCCGGTTGGGAGATGACAGGTGTTGACTGGATACTGACAGTAATTGTCCCGTGGGCTATTGCGACCGGTTCGATAGTAACATGCTCGCCGGCGACAATTGTCCCGGTCTTTTCATTTATAACAACTCGAGCCGGATTATCAGGAACAATCTGCAGCAGCCCGATATCGGAGATAAACTCCATTTTGCTGTTCGGGTGTGAAAGAGAATCCGGAACAACCAGTTTAATCGTACCGGCATCAACCGGATAAGCGAGAAGGCCATATTTAATATTAATTCTTTCCGCAATGCGATGGGCCGTAGTAAAATCCGGGTCACGGAGTGAAAGATATATTTCACGGGTATCATTACTGTTTGGTGCCTGAAGGGGATCAATAATCTTACCACCGTTCGGTACGCGACCGACTAAAGTATAGTTATTGACAATTTTATTTCCTTCATCTACCTGAACATTAAAACCACCTATAGAGACCGGTCCCTGAGCCACCGCTCGCTGAACACCATCCATACTTGAAAGAGGTGTCATCAGAAGTGTTCCCCCCTGCAATGACGAAGCATCACCGACTGAAGATACGGTGATATCAAAATATGACCCTTCCGATTGGTGGCTTGATATTTTAGCCGTCACCATCACAGCGGCAACATTTTTTACTTTTACTTTGCTTTGATCAACGGTAAGCCCAAGTCTTTCCATCATGTTTACCAGCGATTGAGTGGTAAACTGAGTTCCCGATCCATCACCGGAACCATCAAGACCGATTACCAATCCATAACCGATAAGATCTTCCTGATTATCATTCTGGAAACTGCAAATATCTTTGATACGAACTTTATTGGCTTCAGCCACTCCGGATAACATCAGAAGGAGAGAAGCTAATATAACTAATCCGATCGGAGTCGAAATAACTTTTGATACTGCTGAGTGCATTGTTCCTCCTTAGAACAACCATCCGAATAGGCGGGAAAGAAATCCCGGACGACTGGCGGTGTTGGCATTTCCTTTGCCGGTATAATGAATTTCAGCATCGGCGATTAAATATGAATCGACCGTATTATCAGGTGAAATGTCTTTCTGGCGAACTACTCCTGTTAAAGCCAATGTTTCTCTGTCACCGGAGATTCCAACCGTGCGGGTTCCTTCGATAACCAGATCCCCATTGGGGAGTACACTCATAACAGTAACAGACATCCTTGCTGTCAGAGTACCGTTGCGGGTATTTTCTCCCTTGCCGTCGAAGGTATTGCTATTGTCGAAATCCATTCCAAACAGAGGAATAAAATCGAGGGATCCTACTCCAGGACCTCCGGAAGCACTGGTTGAAGAGCTCTTTTCAGTTTTACTTTCTGACTTTTGAGTAGCCTGGCTCTGTTCGTAAATCATTACTGTGAGGATATCGCCGACTCTATTGGCTTTAATATCAGTAAATAATGATTCAATCCGTTTTCCTTCTTCCCCTCTTAATTTAATAGTAAAAGGGATAAGCAAAAGAACGAAGAGTATAACAAAAATCCTTTTTAAATTCATGATTCCTTCAACTCCAATTTTAAGGATCCACAGCGACGGCGCTTTCGTCCACTACTCGCGCCAGGACTATTTTACCCGATGATTTGTTTTTAACTTTTATGTAATCCCCGGCCATACCCTTTTGCAGTACCACTCCCAGAGCTGAGATTCGGCAGGGGCCGGCATTATAAACAATTGATACTTCCCTGCCCGATTCAACGTCAGGAATTTGCTCCATAGTTGACATGGTAAGGATTGTCCCTTTTCTGAGATTATATTTTGCCCGGTGACCCAACAAGTTGGATTGTTCCGTAAGTGGTTTTTCGTTAAGCGAGGTAACTTCAGTACGGGCTAGCACTACATTATCGTCGTTAAAGAGGCTTTGCCTCTTTATTTTATCAGAGGCAATAAGAACTTCCTGAAATTTTCTTATCTTTAACCGAACCTGACCGGTCTCAACAATATTGTTATTCTTATAAATGCTGACTATTATCGAGAATATTCCGATCGGATCATTTTGTGTTATTGGTTTTATTGAAAAATTCCCGGAACTGATTTTATTCAAATCAACATAGCTGCTGAGTATTTCAAATTCATAGTCATCCGGATTGAGATGATACATATTAATTAGTTCATCCACTATGATCTGTGAATTATCTTCAACCGCAGAAAAAAGTGAACCGCATAAAAGGAAAAAGATTAATATGAGAAATAGTTTATAAATCCTTTTCACTTCATTTACCTTTTAAGATTGTTGGCAACACTGGCCATATCATCGGCGGTCTGAATTGCTTTTGAGTTCATCTCGTATGACCGCTGAGCGACAATCATGTTGACCATTTCATCGACAACCAGCACATTCGACATTTCAAGGTAACCCTGATCGACCGAGCCCAATCCGTTCTGGGTTGGGACATCAGTTATAGGGTCGCCGGAAGCTCTGGTTGGAATGAGCAGGTTGCGCCCGATAGCTTCTAAACCGGCTGGATTGACAAATCGGGCAAGTTCAATCTGTCCGACCTGTGTCGGCTGTGACTGTCCGGAAACCAGCACTTCAACTGTGCCATCTGTTCCGACGGAAATAGCTGAAGCATCCTGAGGGACAGAGATATCCGGATCAAGAAAGAATCCATCACTATTTACAATTCGGCCATCACCGGAAATATGAAACGAACCATCACGGGTGTAAGCGGTTGTACCATCAGGGTGCTGAATCTGGAAAAAGCCGTCTCCATTTATGGCTAGATCAAGAGGATTTCCGGTTGCCTGTAGATTTCCGGATGTAAACTGACGGGTTGTTGCTGAAGCTCTCGTTCCGTAACCTATTGCCAAACCGGTCGGGGCTTCCGATCCAATCGCAGTAGCTGTTCCGGCTTTGCGGTAATTTTGATAAAGGACATCCTGGAATTCGACACTACTCTTTTTAAAACCGGTCGTGTTTACGTTAGCCAGGTTGTTGGCGATATTATCCACATTCATTTGCTGCGCTACCATTCCGCTGGCGGCAGTTCGCATCGCCTTAATCATCTTAACCTCCTATGTAAAATTCTCATTTTTTATCCTTTGCCGCCTACCCTGTTAAAAAGATTTCCCAATGATGTATCCTGTGTCTGAAGGGCTTTAGCGTTGGCTTCATAATTGCGATAAGCGATAATCATGTTGACCATCTCGCTTACGATATCCACATTCGAGGATTCAATATATCCCTGCTGGATTGTAGCATGGGTAACCGGGATAAGCTGTTCTTCCTGAGGAACGAGAAACATTGATCTCCCGATCTTTTCCAATTTCTGAAGATCATTAACCGTTACCGGTGTGATTTTGCCAACAGAAGCTCCATCGACTTCTATGTTCCCAATGGCTGAGACTGTTACCTGGCCATTCCCTATTTCAACTGCTCCCCCTTCAGCCATAACAATTCCCCCGCCAGGGACAGAAAGGAGACCATCACTATTGATCGTAAATGATCCGTTGCGTGAAATTGCCGTGGAACCATCTTCGAGCTGAATAGTGAAAAAGCCGTCTCCGTCAATCGCCAGATCCAAAGCATTACCGGTCCGGTCAAAAACACCTGATTCGAAATCGACGTACTTCTCCGGGGCTATTGGCTGCTGCCAGTCTGATTTTTTGACTGACAGTTTCTGTTCGGCTCGGGAAAGCTCCTTGGTAAACATGGAATCTTTCTTATAGCCGGGGGTACTGACATTGGAAACGTTATTTGCCGTCAGCTCCTGCTTCTTCATGTTTGGCAGCATCCCTGATGCTGATTTGTAGAGTCCTTTAATCATAGAATCCTCCACTTTCAGACAAAGCAGAAGCCGTGCCAAACAGGCATAACCTGTATTTCGTTGGCTTATAAAGACTTACAAATGCGACATGTTCTATTTAATTGAATTTCGGGAAGATTTAGTCAAAGATACAGGAAAAATTTTCCGGTTTTGATAAGATTTCTAACTATTCGGAGAGTTTTTCATATTTTGAATGGGTTTTATTTATCAGCTTATCCATTGCTTCATTAAAAAGCTCTTCATCGCAATATTTACCATTTGATTTTTGATATAAAGGACAATCCGCCTTATAACCAAAACATTTTAATTCTTCAGCAATATAGCACGCCCGGATGTACAAGCATCTTTCGGCTATTTTAGAGGAACCTGTTTTTTGCATATTCATAATGTCGGACAATTTTTGTAAATATTGATATGTAGTTACAAAGCACTCAGATGTAGCCTGTTAGCAATATATTTCTCACTAATTTCTGCAAAAATTAGTAAATAATTTTATATGTATAAAAAAACTATTGCCAAAATAACCATAGTTGATTATCTTATTTAAGATTAAAAGATTTACGGACAAGTACTTACATTGTTCAATACGAACAGAGAATTATCTTAAAGGGTCTTGCATCGAAAATTGTTCACGTAGCATTAAATTTGCTTATATAAGCATAATAAGAAAGAGGAACATAATATGCGCACGTGGATTAGTTTTATTTTTATTGCACTAATTTTATTAACAATCAATACCCAGGCTGCAAATATTGTCTCCATCGATTCGGCAATATCATTCACCAATACCACTGGAAAAATCCCTATTTACTTCACAAATGATGTCACTCTGTCAGGCATAGAACTTGCCGTCTGGCAGAATTCTCCAGAGGTACAAATAGATTCATTTTCGTTCATAGGTGGACGGGTGGCATATACTTCCTTAAAAGGGGAGCTAATAATGGGAGATACAATCTCAATATATGCCATTCCCTTCTCGTCAGAACCTCGTATCTCTCCCGGTACCGGTTTGCTGGGACATTTATACCTCTCTTATAATATTGATATTACCCCGCGAGTATTAACAATTGATACCCTGACTGTTTTTTTTCCACCTGATGTGGAATACACTACGAAATTCCTGGAACCGACCCGAAGTTATTTCACCCCTGATTTTGTTAAAGGTTATCTCGATATTCAACAAGGGTTCGGTTGTTGTATAGGCATTAGGGGTAATGCTGACAACAGTGCCGAACAGGAACCTAATGTTGCCGATCTGGTATTTATGGTCAATGCTCTTTTTAAAGGCGGTCCTCTATCAGATTGCCCTATGGAAGCAGATGTGAATAATATAGATGGCCCCGGCATGAACGTAGCTGATCTTGTTTATATGGTAAATGCTATCTTTAAAGGAGGCCCAGCCCCTCTCCCCTGTACGGTGGAACAGCAATAGAAATAAAAAAACCGCTATCATTTGATAACGGTTTTTATTTAGCCTGACTCTTTTTTAATCGATAAGAATTCAATCCGATCTCATCAGAATCCTTGCGTAAAGTGGCTTCGATATTTTTATTAAATTTTTCAAGCTCTCGTTCTTTAAGTTTTTCATATATCTTCTTAACTTTAGAGGCTTCCAGCAAGGCTTTCCTTTTTTCTTCCTTCGCTCTGCTCAGCACTCTTAATAATTCCAAACCAGCAATACTATCTCTTTTTAATTTTATGAAATAACGGGAGTAGATCAACATTTCTGTAACAGAGATGAGCCCCTTATGGCTTTTTCTTTTTTTCTCAAGAGCGTTTGAATTTTTTTCATTGATATCATCCAAAACCTTTTTTTGTTCAAAAACTTTTTGTGCTGCAGCCGCAAGATCTTTTTGCTTCTGCTTTTCTATATGCTCTTTAACCTTCAGAAGAGTCTCAAGGCGGTACTTAAACTTTTTCATTGCCCAGCCTCTCATCGATTCTTAATATTTCCTGAAGTTCCTTTAAAGAATCTTCATGATCAGTAATTTCATAAATACCCTGAGCGAAAAACTTATTGAATTTATCCATCTTTGATATAGCTCGGTCAATTTTGGGATTTGAGCCCTTTACATAAGCGCCGATATTGATCAAATCTTCCGCATCTCTGTAGATAGAAATCAGCTCGCGAACCTCTCCGATAGTATTTATTTCATCTATCGTAGAGACTTCTTTCATCAGGCGGCTGATGGAGTCAAGAATGTCAATAGCTGGATATTGATTCCTGGCTGCTAATTTACGAGAAAGAGATACGTGGCCATCAAGTATCGATCGTACGGCATCAGAGACCGGTTCATTAAAATCATCCCCTTCGACCAAAACCGTATATAAGCCTGTTACTGAACCAATTTCAGAATTGCCGGCCCTTTCGAGAAGCTTTGGAAGAAGAGAAAACACTGATGGTGTATAACCTTTCGTAGTTGGGGGTTCCCCAACAGCGATTCCGATTTCACGTTGAGCCATAGCAATACGAGTCAGAGAATCCATCATTAGGAGTACATCTTTTCCCTGATCCCGGAAATATTCTGCTATTGTAGTAGCAATCAACGCTCCTTTAATTCTTATTAATGGGGGTTGATCGGATGTCACTGCGACAACAACCGTTTTTTTCATTCCTTCAGGACCAAGATCGGATTCAATAAATTCTTTTACCTCGCGTCCACGTTCACCTACCAGAGCCACGACATTTACATCTGCCGAAGTTCCCCGGGACATCATCCCCAGAAGTACAGATTTTCCGACACCAGATCCGGCAAAAATGCCCATTCGCTGACCTTTACCTACCACACATGGCAGATCAACAGCCTTGATACCGGTTCGGAGGGGTTCGGTAATTCTTCTTCTTTTTAGAGCAGGTATGGGATCGCAAATAATTGGTCGATAATTTTTTGTTAGCAGCGGCTTTTTACCATCAATGGGGTTTCCCAAGCCACCCAGGATTCTCCCGATAAGTTCATTGCCGACCGGGATCCGTAGTTGTTCTGAAGTCGAGGTAACAATTGCTCCCGGTGTAATACCGGTTATTGATCCAAGCGGCATCAGTAAAATACGATCATCTCTGAATCCAACCACCTCTGCTTTAATTTTGGATCCATCGTCACGATTTTCAATAGTACATAAACGGCCAATAGATACCGCCGGTCCGGCTGATTCGATAACGATGCCAACTACCTGAGTTACCTTGCCGAAATGTTTAATGGTCTTAGCCCGGTTGATTCGCTCGGCATAGACATCATAAGCAAAACTGCTCATGATTCCGCCTCATTAATCAGGAGGGCATCCTCAAGAATTTCAAACTGGGATTCCAGACGGGCATCAATATCCCCGTTGGGAGTCTCAATAAAACAACCCCCGTAACGAATACGGGCATCCGGAACAATCGCAAGTTCTTTTATAGCTGTTGAACCTTTTAGATAAGTATTAATATTTTGTTCAACAATGGTTAAATGATCCGGATTGACCAGAATTTTAATTCTCGAACGATCAAGCAGAGAATCTACGACACCAGATATCATTTTGAGCGTAGCTTCGGGATTGATTTCTATAGCATCAAAAGTAACTTTTTTACTGATTTGAATTACCAGCTCAAGAAGCCTCTGTTTGCTTTCCTCAAGCATCTGCTGGCGCTGGCTGACAGCATCGTTGATCGCGCTGTCAAATTTATTCATAACATCTTCGGCTTTTTTCAGCCCCTCTTTAAGACCGGCGGCATAACCTTTTTTATGGCCATCTTCAAATGACCGCAGACAGGCATCCCGATGGAGTTTTTCAAGATTAAAGACCTCTTCAATGGGGATAAATTTGGCTCCGTCAGCATCAGTTGTGACTGACACAACTGGAAAAAGCTCACTTAATTTAGTTTCAGCCAGTTGTTCCCGATCAAAATTAAGCTGCCTTTCCCCAACATAAACAGTAGGAGCATTATTAGCCTGTCGAATAATATTAGACAATGATATCCTCTTTGCCGCCTCGTCCGGATATTATAATCTGACCCTCTTCTTCCAGACGACGGACAGCTTCCACTATACGACCCTGAGCCGCTTCCACGTCAGAAAGTCTTGTCGGTCCCATATATTCCATCTCTTCACGAATCATAACTGCAACACGTTCGGAGACATTAACAAATATCTTTTGTTTAACATCATCACTGGCTGCTTTAAGAGCAATAGCCAGATCCTTGGTCTCAACTTCTTTAAGCAGACGCTGAACAGAACGGTCATCGAGCAGAATAAGGTCATCAAAGACAAACATCATATTTTTCACTTCTGCCGCCAGATCGGGATCATCCGCTTCAAGGGATTGCAGAATATTTTTTTCAGCGGAAGAATCCACTAAATTTAAAATTTCAGCGATTACTTTGGCGCCGCCTGAAGTTGACATAACACCACCGGAGGATTGATCAAAATGCCCGGTAAGAGTCGTTTCAATCTCTTTTAGAATTTCAGGTGCAATTTTTTCCATCGTAGCAATTCGAAGCGAGACTTCCGCCTGAAGTTCAGGGGTGAGCTCTACCAGTACCGACGCGGCATGCTGCGGGCTTAACTGGGTTAAAATCAATGAAATAGTCTGAGGGTGTTCATTCTGCAGGAAACTAGTCAACTGTTTTGAATCGATATCTTTTAAAAGAGAAAAACCGGTTGTCACCAACGATGACTCCAGTCGAGCCATAATCTCTTTGGCTTTACCTCCGCCAACAGCTTTCTCCAGAATCTGCTGGGCAAAATCAACACCACCCTGGGAAATATATTGACGAGCTATAAAAATCTGATAGCACTCTTCAATAACTTTGTTTTCCACATCGGCGGGGACATCTCTGAGATTGGCAATCTCCAGAGTGATCGCTTCCAGATCAGATTCTGGCAATCCCTTTAACACAAGAGCAGAGACTTCCGGCCCAAAGGCAACCAGTGCTACCGCTGCCTTCTGCATGGGCGTCATATCTTCATATGTCAGTGTTTTTGTGACCATTAATCTACCATCATAGTTCTAATGACTTTGGCTATTTCATCGGGTTTCCCCTTGGCAGTCTCCTGCATTTCATCAACCAGCCTCGGTCGTTGTTGTTCGAGTTCTCTCCTTGGGAGTTCTTCTACGTATTCTTCATTACCACCTGATGATCCGCCCTGTGATGAGGCAGCCTGTTTATTGGAACTGACCGCTGACACTCTTCTATTGGAATCAGGCATTAGTTTTCCCAATGATGCCATCAGTTTTTTGGCTTTTTTCTTGAGATATAAAAACAGGAAAGCCAGCAGCAGGAAGTAACCAACTTTCCTGGCAACTTCAAAATAGAAGTCTCTGGTATAAATAGCATCAAGAGCATCTTGCTCGATCTGGAAATCCTGATGATCAAAAGCTAAATTTACCATTTCAATTTGATCATTGCGATCCTGATTATAACCGACTGCATTTTTAACAATGGCGGCTAAACGATCCAGTTCTTCCTGTGGACGGGGCTGGTAAACCATCTCTGTTTCACCTGATTCATTTTGCACCGGCTGATAAATTCCGTCGACAAGTACCGCGAGAGAGAGACGATCAATCGAGCCCACTGCTTCTATTAAATGCTCGTTGGTCCGATTTAGTTCATAATTTGTAATAGTTGTTTCATTCTTCCCTTCTTCGGTACTTTCACTGGTCTCTTCCGTTTTATCTGAGGTAGAGTTAGCCGCTGTAGTCCGTTCTTCACTGCGAACGGAGGGAGAATTGGGATCAAATGTTTCTGAAGTCTTTTCAAGCTGCTGGAAATTAAGATCGGCTGTCAGACGAACAACCGATTTGCCCGTTCCGAGAACATCATCAAGCATGGATTGCGCTTTTTCTTCGAGATATGCTTCCACCTGTTTCCGGACATCCAACTGGGATGAAGTCAGACCGGCAATGGCATCAGATTTCTGGCTGTTTGATAAGAGGTTTCCATCATAATCGACAATGGCAATATTTTCCGGCATCAATCCTTCAACTGATGATGCAATTAAATGGGAAATGCCGTTAATCTGATGTTTGGACAAACCCTTGCCTGTTAATTTCAACAACACTGATGCAGTGGTCTCCTTCTTGTCTTCCTTAAACAGCCTTTCTTTGGGCATCACAATATGAACCCGGGCCGCTTTAACTTCGGAGAGCTGCATGATTGTCCGCGTCAATTCTCCTTCCAGAGCACGCCTGAAATTCAAATTCTGCAGAAAATCGGTCATCCCCAGATTGTTTTTATCAAACAATGAGTAGCCGATACTGCCTTTGGTCGGGAGTCCGTCCGAAGCCAGAGAAATTCGAGCCTGATAGACTTGACTCGACGGGACAGAAATCGTCCGTCCGCCATCAGATAGCTCATAAGGAATTTTGTTGTCATTCAAATAGGCGACAATTTCCCCGGCTTCGCTTTCATCCAGATTGGCATATAGTGTGGAATAGGTGGCAGAATTAAGCCAGCCCACAACCAGGATAATCCCCACAATTGACCCTGCGACTACCCCAAGAAGCATCATTACCTGGCTGGGAGTCATGCGACTTACCCATGCGCCTATGTTTTTGAAAAGTAAACTAAATCGCTCCATTTATTCATCCCATGTTGTTTATGGCCATCCATAGCCATTAAGAGCATTAAACCGGCATTTTAATTATATCATTATAAGCATCCACCAGTTTATTGCGAATCTCCAGCAGCAAATCCATTGCCACCCCGGCTTCTTCCGCTTTAATCATTACCTGATGAAGCTCTACAGGTTCTCCTGCTAAAAATGATTGTTGCATCTCTGCCGAATCACTTTGTAAATCATTAACCGAATTGATTAGATTGGAAAAGACATTGGCAAAATCATCTTTTTCCCCCGAATCCAATTTGGGGGATGCCACGGTTTTGCTTCCTGTCTGTTCTATCAATCCAGGAACAAGTCGGTTTATGCTTAATGAATCAGACATCTTAAATTTTCACGTCTATAATTTTACCCAGAGTTTTGTTTTCATTCTGAGTATTATTTTTATTAAATGCTGAACCAAACCGTTCGGAATCCTGATACTTATTAAAAAGCAATTCCAACGCGCTCTTTTCTTCCGGGCTCAGAAACTCTGCATAGGTTCCTTGCGGAGTACGAACCGCGATTTCTGAACGATCGGTTATCTCTTTTGGACTGATATTTAATATATCATCTGTTTTCTGGTTCCTATCAGCCTGCTCGTTGACTTGATTTTGCCTGTTGTTCAACTGCTGATAAGACTGAATGCCAATCGGGTTAATTTTCATCTACAACACCTTCCTATATGTCGAGGGCATCCTGTGCCATCTGTTTGGCGGTTGATATAGCTACGGTATTAGCTTCATAAGCTCTTGAAGCAGCCATCATATCCACCATCTCGTTTACTATTTCCACGTCCGGCATTTTAACATAACCCTGATCATCCGCTTCGGGATTTGACGGATCATGCACCAATCGATAACTGGAAGCGGGATCAACAACCTCTTCGCTGGATACATTAGGAATATCAATGCTATTGCTTATCTTCATTGAATGCCCGCTGATATGCCTGGAATTGGTTCTATTAAGTTTTTGTCCGGCTTCTTTCATAGCGGTTCCAAAGCTTGTCGGTTCTTTGGTCTCTTCAACTACGACTCTTTTTCTTCTGTACGGGCCGCCTTCTTTAGTCTTGGTCGTTTCAGCATTGGCGATATTTTCCGCCGTAGCATTCATTTTTGCCCGCTGCACCGACAAACCCTGGGAGGAGACCTTTATTGCACTTAATAATCCAGCCATAATATACCCGCTATTTGCTTGTTATCGCTTTTCTTAAAACCTGAAATTTTTTCTGCAATAGTTTTGCCGCAATAGTAAATTCCAGTTCGTTTTGAGCCATTTCGGCAATCTCGTTGTCAATATCTACCGAATTCATATCCCCCTCATTAATAGAGGCCTGATTAATCTCAGGAGATTTGTTGGCATTATGACCCAACGGAATATGTGAGGCATTGGTAATCGAACCTGCAATATGCCGGCTGTTATCGGAGGCTTTGTTGAGTTCTTCGGTAAAATCAATATTCTGGCTCCGATATCCCGGTGACGAGGCATTGGCAATATTCCCTGCTGTCAGCTTATGCTTAAGTGATGAGAGATTGAGAAAATTCTCAAATTTCGGCATTCCGACTTTTGTAAACAGAAAATTTGCTATTTTATTATCCATACAACACACTCACCTATATTTTTACATGGCACTATTAAGCAAGGGGCGTGCCAGAAAATTCAGATTTCATAATGTATTGTAAGACAATGTGATGCGACGCGATTCAAAGTGAAACATTTTTTCAGACGATAAGCATTTGGAAAATGTTTCCTGCTCTGATGAGAAAAAATTACTCGATTTCTTCCTGAGCTAACAATTGTGATGATGGCTCTTGCAAGGAGAGCTCCATGGTTAAAATTACAATATCAACTCTTCTGTTTTGAGCTCTATTTTCAATTGAGTTGTTTGGTTGAATGGGACGATATTCACCGTAACCCAATGCTGAAATACGATTGGGGTGAAAACCATATTCATTTACAAAATAACGTACTACTTCAGTCGCTCTGGCGGCAGATAATTCCCAATTGCTGGGGAATTTTTCTGTCATTATAGGACGGTCATCGGTGTGTCCTTCAATCCTAATATGATTTGGGATGCTGTCTATTGCATCATATATCATATCGAGCACTTCCCATGAATTTCCCTGAAGGGTTGCAGATCCCTCTTTGAATAATGCCCGTTCTACAATATGAATCACTAAACCCCGTTCGGTGATTTCTGTCTTGACGTCCTGCAACTTTTCTTTCTCTTTAGATTTTCCTTCGATAGCCTTTTGGAGCATCTGAAGATTACCAAGTTTTAAAACGCCATGACCATCACTATTTTGCTTCACTTCATCAGGTTGTAACACGTTGTTTCCCCCCTGAAGGATTCCATGCAACGATTCCGCCATCTCTCCGAACCGTTTGGCATCAACCTGGGACATGGAGTACATGACAACAAAAAAAGCCAGAAGCAATGTAATAAGATCAGCATAAGTTAAAAGCCAGCGTTCTAAATTTTCCTGATCTTCATCTTTTTTTTTGTCTTTATGAAAACGAGGCATGGCTTATTCCTCGTTGCGGCGATGGTGCGGGGCAATAAATGATAAAAGTCTGGTGCGGATATAGCGCGGATTTTCACCGGATTGCAGAGCGAGAACTCCCTCGGTGATCAATTCCAGATGAACCATTTCTTCTTCGTGACGCATTCTAAGCTTATCTGATAATGGCAGTAAAAGAAGATTGGCCAGGCCAACTCCCCATAGAGTTGCGATAAAGGCAGCGGCAATGTGTCCAGCCATTTTGGAAGCATCGGAGGTATTGCTAAGGGTATGGATTAATCCGAGAACCGTACCTAAAATACCCATAGTAGGAGCAAAACCGCCTGCCTTTCTGAAAAAGGTAATCCCTCTTTTGTGGCGTTCTTCGGCTGAGACCATCTCTGTTTCAAGAATATCTTTGAGAGTATCAAAATCGGTTCCGTCAATCAATAACCTGATTGCTTTTTTAAAAAAAGGATGCTGGATTTTTTTATAACTATTTTCAAGACTTAAAATCCCCTCGCGGCGTGATTTTTCCGCCAGCATAACCAAATGGTCAATAGTCTGTGTTAATGGGAGAGTATTGTTTTGAGTAGCAACTTTCAGATAATGAGGAATTTGAAGGACGGTATCGATTGAAGTCGTAATGGTTGTCGCTCCGAATGTTCCACCGATTACTATCATCATTGGAGCAGTCAGGAAGATAGCTTCAAAATTACCACCCTCAAGAAAATATGAACCGCCGACAGCGCCAACAGCTATTAAGAGTCCGAAAATTGTTGCAAAATCCATAAGCTAATGCACTACATAATTGATGTTTAAAACAATTGTACCACAATCAAAATATCAATTATGTTATCGGCATTATTGGAGAAAGGTGAACTAAAATTGATCAGGTTTTCTCAGCCAGCCCATATTCCATCAGTTTATTCCTGATTGTCCGGGCTGAAACACCCAAAGCTTCGGCAGCTCTGGTCTTATTTCCATTATATTTTTCAAGAGTTTTCAGAATCAGGTATTTTGAACCCTCTTCCAGCTTCATCGGGATTTTCAGGTTTGGAACATTTTCACCAACCCTGCCCAGAGCTAATTCGATCGGGAAATCATCCTCGGTTAAAGTATCTGAATTCCCTGTAACGACAGCTCTTTCTATAACATTTTCCAGTTCGCGGACATTACCGGGCCAGTGATAGCTTAGCAATAAATTAAAGGCCGACTGGTCGATTCCGACCACATTGCGGTTATTTTCGATATTGAATTTATGAATAAAATGATCAACCAGCAGCTTGATATCTTCTTTTCGATCTTCCAGAGGCGTCATATGGATCGGAATCACATTCAAGCGGTAAAACAGATCCTCACGGAATTTTCCTTTGGCAATAAATTCTTTTAAATTACGATTTGATGTGGCAATAATTCTAACATCAACCGAAATCGGCGTTCCTGAACCGACACGCTCAAACTCTCTTTCCTGAATTACTCTTAATAGTTTTGACTGAAGATTATAGGGCATTTCCGAAATTTCATCGAGAAGCAGCGTTCCACCATCGGCTAACTCAAATTTTCCCCGGTGGGTTTTTTTGGCATCAGTAAAGGCCCCTTTTTCATGGCCGAATAATTCCGTTTCTACCAGATTTTCAGGCAGGGCAGCACAGTTCAGAGTTACAAAGGGCATCTCTCTGCGGTCGGAGCTGTAATGGATTGCCCGTGCCACCAGCTCCTTTCCGGTCCCGGAATCACCAGTAATCATAATCGTCGAGCGGGCTTTCGCAACAGACTGAATAAGGTCAAAGATTTCTTTCATAACCTTCGATTTGCCGATAATATTCTGAAATTTATGCTCCAGATCGGTTTTCATTAAGTTGTTTTGTAAGCGTAAGCTCAAGATTTCAGAAATACGATTAAGAATATGCTCGATAGTATCAGGAATTACCGGTTTAATCAAAAAATCATAAGCACCGAATTTAATCGCCTTGACGGCATGTTCAATGGTGCCAAAAGCGGTCATCAAGACAACTACTGTCTCGGAATTATTCTGTTTAATTTTCCTGAGTAAATCGATCCCGCTGATTTCATCCATTTTGAGATCGGTCAAAACGATATCATATGTCTTCTCATTAAGAACAGCGTTAGCCTCTTCTCCGGAGAAGACCGACTTAACGTCATAGTTAAGCCGCTTAATAGTTTCCATCATCATTTCATTTACCAAAGGATCATCATCAACAACTAATACCGAGTACTTCATCCTTAACGCTCCATGTATATGGCATCCAGTTTAATAGGTATAAACATCCGGAAAGTAGCCCCTCTTTCCATGTTGTTCTCCGCAACTATATCTCCCCCATGCGCCTTTAAAATTTTCCAGGCAACCGCTAATCCCAGCCCGTTGCCATTGCTGCGCGTCGTAAAAAAGGGTGTAAAAATCTTTTCAATATTCTCTTCCGGTATTCCCGGACCATTGTCAGTGACTGAAATTTCAAGTACTGTTTCATCAGAACCAAAAAGCACTCGATCAGCCAGATATTTTTTTATGTCTTCTCGGGCAATAATCTTTGATGAAATGATCAGCTTACCGTTTCCTTTGAATGAATTAATGGCATTGGCAAATAAATTAAACAGTACCTGTCTGAATAGCACCGGATCAACAGAGATATTAACTGATTTATTGTGGTGTTTGCTCATAGGGTTATAAGTAATTCCGGTTTTCGCAACGAGATCTGTACATTCGTTTTTGAATTGGCTGATAATTGATGTAATAAATTTATCCAGATCAATGTTTGTTTTGTTTAATTCTTCGGACCGGGAGTAATTGAGCAGGGTTGTCACCGTTTCGTTGAGAGTATCAACACCTCTAATAATATTTTCAACAAGCCTGTACCTGGGGTCAGTTTTTTCAATATCTTTTTGTAACAAAGCCGCAAAACCAGCAATGCCGGCAAGAGGATTGCGTACTTCATGGGCAACCGTTGCGGCCATTTCACCCAGCATAGCGAGAGTGTTTAGACGAGCCAGTTCCTGCTCCATTTTTTTTATATGAGTTAGATCCTGAAAGACTTCCACCGCTCCTAAAGCTTTTCCATCATTATTGCGTAATATTGCAGTCGAAACGGAGACGCTTCTTGTTGTTCCATCAGCCATTTCCAGTCTTCTCTCAATAGAATCAACCGTCTTATTTTTTTTGAGTGAACTGAGAGCATTTGCATTTTCTGGAGTTCCAGCAGGAATAAAGCTGTCATAATGACTATTGTAGGCTTTTTTTAAAGATATATTCAGAATTCTGGAGGCGGCTTCATTAAAATGGGTTACTATTCCCTCTTTATCCACAGCGATAACACCAGCTGAAGTTGAGCTGAGGATCCCATTGAGAAATTCCGTGGCGGTCAGATTTTTTTCAGCAAGTTCAACAAGTCTGTTATTAGCGCTGGCTAATTCTTTATTCTGGGAAGAAAAATCCTCTTCCAGTTCAATATATTTTCTCTGCAGCGCATTTATAACTCGAGTAAATGAAGCGTATGAATCTGCAAATTTTGAGACTTCATCCGCATCCGTATCGATGTCCAAAACACTGTTTTTACGGTCATCCATGACATACTCCATTCCAAACAATAAAAAACAATATGTCTGACAGGTTTTGATTTCAACAAAAAAATTAGATAATATTATTTAAATACGTAAGGGACTAATACTTAATTATTGATAATCTGATCAATTTTTTCTTTGAGGGTATCAGGAGTAAAAGGCTTAACGATATAGCTGTTAACACCGGTTTTGAGGGCTTCGATAATATCTTCTTTGACCGACCGAGTGGAGATCATAATTACAGGTAATGATTTGAATTCATCTGATTTTCTTATATTGGACACCAATTCGATGCCATCCATCTCCGGCATATCCCAATCTGTAATGACAAAGTCAATTTTTTCAACTTGTAACTTTGCTAAAGCATCTTTACCGTTTGAGGCTTCAATAATATCACTATAACCGACACGCTTTAAAGTATTAAGTATAATGCGCCTCATGGTCGGGTTATCATCGACTGTTAAAATTCGCAAGTCTGCCACAAAAAGCCTCGTGATGTTAAGTCAACTTTTCCCCTCACCCGGGTATCACTACCCCAAAAAACCTGGTATTTTACTCTTGTTTTTTCCGCTTTTTTGTTTCCAGTTGAGCTATGACTGATTTAAAGAGCTGATTAATATTGAAAGGTTTGGTGATATAATCAGAGACTTTGTTTCTTAAAGCCTCAACCGCTGACTCGACCGTAGGATAAGCAGTCATTATAATGACTGGAATATCGGGATATAGTTGTCTCATTTCAGAAGTAAGTTCAAGGCCGTCCATTTCCGGCATTCTGATATCAGTCAATACCAGGTCAACTCTTTGCTTTTCCAATATGGCCATAGCCTTCTGGCCATTTTCAGCCATCGATGGCTGCCAACCCTGATTGACAAAAAAATCATAAAGTAAGTCACGAATCAGAAGCTCATCATCGACAATCAGAATGGAATTTTCGGGCATCTCATACTCCTTAATACGGCGCAATTATAACCAAACAGTTGTTAACAAAGCCACTTCACTGATGAAATGTCATTCTAAGAGACAGAAACTGAGTTATAAGAATTCAAAGCTTCATCTTCAGTCGGAAACAACTCAAAAATATGGGAAAGTTGAGTTATTTCAAAAATTTCCTGAACATAGCTGGCCAGATTTGAAAGAGTCAAACGACCTTTACGAATCCGTGCTTCTTTCATCAGGGAAACCAATGTCCCCAGACCGGAACTGTTAATAAATTCAACCTTTTCCAGATTCAAATGAATCGAGGTTTTGTTTTTATTGAACATTTCTTTTACTTTTTCTTTTAAAGCTGTTCCGCTAGCCAGGTCAAGCCTGCCTTCTAAATTAAGAATACAGATACTGCCGCCTTCTCGTACTCTGATTTCCATCATTTCCTCCAATTATCTATCTGAGTATATTTTCTTTCTTCTCTATCTTTCGGTCGAATATCATTGTAACTTTAAGCCCCCCCGAGTCTATTTCTTCAAAAAAGACCTTTTGAGCATAATGGTGAATAAGATTGATACCCCGCCCCTCTTCTGCTAATAGTCCCGGAACTTTACGATTTCTTATTTTTTCAATCCCTTTTTGGCCTTCATCAAGGATATCAACCCGTATACTTTCCTGGTTTATTTCAACTTCGATGATTATCTTTTTATGGGGAGTATTAATATTTCCATGAACCATGGCATTGGTAAATCCCTCGGACACAGAAAGTTTGATTGCATGACTCAAATCGTTATCAATATTATGCTTAAGCAGGATCTCCACAACATCATCCAGCATCATATCTTCGGATTCCGGGATAGAATAATATGTATGAGAATAAGCTGGCATTTTTATATTCCTACCTGAAGAATAGTAAAATCATCATGAGAATCTTCCGATGATCCGCGGGTATATTCATCCACCCATCTTTTGACATTAACACAAAAATCCTGGGGTTCGCGGTCTATTTCATCAGCAAAGATCTGTTCAACCCTATCTCTTCCCAGCAAATTACCTTTGGAGTCTTCAGCTTCAGTCAGGCCGTCAGTAAATAGAAACAGCTTATCCCCTTTTTGAAGAACTCTTTCCCCTTTTTGGAATTCAACTCCGGGAAATTGTCCGACAATCGGTCCTCCTTCGGGTAATTCACAAACCACTTTGTTTTTACTATCCCAGAACAAACCGGGGATATGTCCGCCATTACAATAAGTCAGCCGGTGATATTCAAGATCGAATTTGGCAAAAAAGAGGGTAACAAACATCTCTTTATCTTTAATAATCTCATTGGATAACAGATCATTAAGTTTTGCTGCCAGTTCGTTTACCGGAATATTGGGCTGGGATATTATTAAAGACTTGATAATACCCGAAGCTGCCGACATAACCAATGCCGCAGGAACTCCTTTATTGGAAACATCTCCCAATACGATCAGAAATTTCGAATTATCAATTATATGAGTCTGATAAAAATCTCCCCCAACTTCCTGGGCCGGTTTATAAATAGCGCCAATCCTTGACCCGGTAATACTGTCCAGATTCTGGGGAAGAATTGTTTCCTGAATCTGGCGGGCTATAGCCATCTCCTGTTCTATTTTCTGCCGCTTAAGTTTTTCCTGAACCAGATGAGAGTTGTCTATCGAAACTGCTACAAAATTAAGAAGCATCTCAAGGGTTTCTTTATTCTCAGGAGAATATTCCCCGCCATTGCTCTTATTAATCAGGAGCATGATTCCATAACAGGTTCCGGAGGTTTGAATGGGGAGGCACATTATTGAATCTATTAAGATGCCGGTAATATCTTTAACATTCAAATTATTTAGAATAACCGGTTCCTGATTCTGGAAACAGTAAGAGGGTATATCACTGTCATTATCATATTTTAATCTTCTTATGATTTCTTCATTCAGACCCCAGGATATCTTTAATTTAAGCTCGCCCTGTTCTTCAAGCATGATCATACCG
>JBDRQG010000439.1:0-11215 GCA_043826475.1 bacterium | reverse complement strand
GGGCACAGCATGCTGTGCCCCTACAATGTAATAAATAGATTTTATTTTCTGTAGGGACACGTCGTGACTTGTCCCTACAGAATAAGATGTAAATTTATTTATAAATATCAAAAAACCGCTCAGATGAGCGGTTTTAATAATCTTAACAAAATAGGAGTGATCTATTGTTTCGCCGGGGCAGCCTTCTGAGGTTTTTTAATGCCGCGGACATTCTTAATCACTTTACCAGCTTTGAGGCAGGAAGTACAAACAGAAATCTTTTTAGGAACACCGTTAACCAGAGCTCTTACATTCTGCAGGTTGGGCATAAACCGTCTCTTGGTCTTGTTGTTGGCATGAGAGACGTTATTTCCCGCGGCCGGTACCTTGCCACATATTTCACACATTTTAGACATCGTATTCAAAAACTCCTTTCAAGATCAAAGCCCCATAAGTTATATCTTTTCTCGGAAAAATCAAGGAGTTAAGAAGATTTTTATATAAAAAAACGACATTTTTCCATAAAAGATTGCAAATATCTGAATATTTTTATCTCTTGGAGAAAATAATAGAGATTTTAGACCGAAATCAGGCTATCTTTAACTTCCTATGACAAATACTCCCTTTGACTTAAGAGCTTGAATTCCATATAATTTGTGGAACAAATAGCTGTTTTTTGACTATGAAATTATATAAACCAAACAGGAAGTTTAATGCTGGATCTGAAATTTATTCGTGAAAATCCGGAGCTGGTCAAAGCCGGGATTGCCAAAAAAAATGATAAATCTGACATTGACGCTATTCTTCAGTTAGATGAAAAGCGTCGCGACATTATCCGCGAAGTTGAGCAGTTAAAAGGGGAGCGAAATAAAGCCTCGGCTGAGATTGGCAAAAAGAAAAAAGCCGGGGAATCGGCCGATGAAGCTGTAGCGGCGATGAAAGAGGTCGGCAATAAAATCAGTTCCTATGATGAAAAGCTGCGGGAAGTGGAAGAAAAACTCAATACCGCTCTGACGTGGATCCCCAATATTCCTCATGAAAAAGCACCTGTCGGTAGTGAAGAAAATAATGTTGTCCTGAGAACATGGGGTGAGGTTCCCCAGTATGATTTCAAAGTTCTTCCGCATTGGGAACTGGGAGAGAGTTTGGGCATTCTGGATTTACCGGCGGCGTCAAAAATTTCCGGTTCAGGTTTTTATGTTCTAAAAGGGACCGGGGCACTGCTTCAGCGAGCTCTAATAAATTATATGCTCGATACTCATATCAGAGATGGCTTCATTGAATACAATGTCCCTTTTCTCGTTACCACCGATACTATGTTTGGGACCGGACAACTTCCGAAAATGGAAGAGGACATGTATAAAACCGCTGCTGATGAGGATGATCTTTATCTGATTCCGACTGCCGAGGTTCCCCTTACCAACATGTTTAAAAAAGAGATTCTGGATTACCAGAAACTGCCGGTCAATGTTGTCGCTCATACCCCATGTTTCCGCCGTGAAGCCGGAGCTGCGGGGAAAGATACGCGCGGGATGTTGAGAGTGCATCAGTTTGACAAAGTGGAATTAGTTAAAATTGTTCGACCGGAGACTTCATTTGAAGAACATGAGTCACTATTGGCTCAGGCTGAAAAAATTCTTCAGGGATTAAAACTTCCCTATCGTATTGTCGAACTTGCGACCGGAGACCTTTCTTTTGCAGCGGCTCGCTGTTATGATATAGAGCTCTGGGCTCCCGGTGTCGGAAATTGGCTGGAGATTTCATCGGTTTCCAACTTCATGGATTTTCAGGCTCGAAGAATGAATTGCCGCTACAGGGATGAGGAGAAAAAAGTTCAATTCCCGCATACCCTTAATGGCTCCGGGGTGGCTTTGGCGAGATTGATACCTGCTATAATTGAAAATTATCAAAATGAAGATGGGACTGTGAATATTCCTGAAATATTGTATCCATATATGAAAGGGATAACAAAAATAGGCTGATGGCTGATACTTCAAAAAATACCGGGTTTATTGACCGCCTCCATATTGGCAAGTCCACTTTTTTCAAGATTTTTCTTCTGCTTGGCGTGGCTGCAATTTCCGGAGTTTTTATCTGGTACACGTTTCAGGTAATCGATGAGTTGAATAAGAATACTCGCTCCCAGATTGACAAATATGTCAAATTATGGCAGATGGTAGCCAGCTCCCCTACCTCAAGCCAGGAAACACAGTTTGTTTTTGATGAGATTATTGTTAAAGCGGAGTTCCCGATAATTGTCCTTGATGAAAATGATCAGCCGGTTCACTGGCGTAATATTGAAAATATCTCTCCCACTGATTATTCCGAAGCCACCAAAGCCATGCTTATTAAAGAAGCCGGTAATATGATAGATCAACATGGCCGGATTTCGCTCGAATTTGGCGGTGGCAGAGTAAATTATTTCTGTTACGGCGACTCCAAGGTTATCAAGCAATTGACTATGATGCCTTTTATCGAGATTGGGATTGTCCTGGCATTTATGATTGTTGCTTTTATAGGATTTCAAAATATCAAGCGGAGCGAGGAGCGTAACATTTGGGTGGGTATGGCCAAAGAGACAGCCCATCAGTTAGGAACTCCGATTTCATCATTGATGGGATGGATTGAAGTGATGGCTGGTGAGACTGAGGTTTCAAAAATTAATGATGATGAAAAGAAACAGCTTAATGATGCCCTGGGCAATATGCTGGTTGATGTCAACCGTCTTAATAAAATTGCCAATCGGTTTGGACAGATAGGTTCTATCCCGACCCTTCATGAGTGTGATCTTAGTCAGCTTTTGAGGGATACGGTAGAATATTACCGCCGTCGTCTTCCTTTTGAGGGACAGGGGATTGCCATAGAATTATCAACCGGTGAAATTCCCACATTGAAACTAAATAACGAACTCTTTAGCTGGGCTATTGAGAATTTAATAAAAAATGCCCTCCAGGTAGTTGATTCCCGAACCGGAAAAATTGAAATTAAAACCGAACTCCACCCGTCCCAGAAATGCGCTATTATCGAAGTTGTCGACAATGGGCCAGGTATTACAAAAGTTACAGCGCGTAAAATATTCAGAGCCGGATTTACAACCAAAAAGAGGGGTTGGGGGCTTGGTTTGACATTGGTCAGGCGCATTGTCGAAGAATATCACTCCGGTAGAGTTATATTAAAAAAATCATCTCCCGGACAAACGGTTTTTGAAATTCAACTTCCGATTTCACGAAAATAAAAAGGAATAAAATGTCTCCACAAAGTGATGGTAAAAAAATTCTCTGGGTAGATGATGAAATAGATTCTTTAAAACCGCATATGCTTTTTCTGGAGCAGCGGGGGTATCAGTTATCCGGGGCGATTTCCGGCGATGATGCTCTGGAGCTGGTTAAAAAAAATCAATACGATCTGGTGCTGCTTGATGAAATGATGCCAGGCAAGGATGGTTTGACCACTCTGGAGGAGATAAAAGAAATACAGCCTCATTTACCGGTGGTTATGGTTACCAAGTCTGAGGAAGAATCCCTTATGGAAGAAGCTATCGGCCAAAAAATTGATGACTATCTCGTTAAGCCGGTTAATCCCTCGCAAGTTCTTATGGTAATCAAAAAAATACTCGATTCCCGTAAAATAATCAGCGGTTCATCGATGAAACGCTATATGACAGAGATAAGTAAATTTAATCAGAAATTGTATGGTCCGATGGAACCGGAGGATTGGTATGAAGCCGCCCGTATTCTTGCTTACTGGAATCTTGAGTTAGACGCCAATGCCGATGTCGGGTTGGAGCAGACTCTCGAAGGAACCCGCAAAGAATGGAACATTGAATTTACAAAGTATTTGGAAAAGAATTATCTCGACTGGCTGCACAATGATAATCGGCCGGTACTTTCACCTGATGTGACAAATAAGTATATGATTCCTTCTCTCAAAAAACAGAAAAAGATTTGTTTTATTGTGGTCGATTGTATGAGGCTCGATCAATGGATGCTGGTTGAACCATTGTTGGCTGAGTTCTATAATATCGAAAGGAAATATTATTATTCCATGCTCCCAACAGCAACGCCATTTGCCAGGAATGCCCTTTTTGCCGGTATGTTTCCCAAGGAAATACACAAAGTCTACCCGGATAACTACACCTCCAGTGATGAGGGATCACTCAATCGCATGGAAGATCGGTTTTTTGAAGATAATCTTGCCCGCAACGGCGTTCGTTTAAAAACTCCGCCCCGTTATGTTAAGATTTTTAATAATACCGAGGGGGAAACGGTGGCTAAAAAGGTAGCAGATTTTTATAATAGTGATGTTGTTACTTTTGTTTTTAACTTTTTGGATATTCTGGCTCATAAACGCTCCAACAATATTATCCTCAAAGAAATAGCCGGCAGCGAAGCTGCTTTCCGATCATTGATGAAAAGCTGGTTTATACATTCTCCTTTGTTTTCGATATTGAAATCATTTGCCGATAAAGATTATACAGTCATTATTACTTCTGATCACGGTTCGGTTCATTGCCATCGGGGAACATTGGCGCATGGCCGGCGTACGACATCGACCAATCTAAGATATAAATATGGTGATAACCTGAATTCAGATCCCAAGGATTCTATCCTGATCAAGAATCCTGAGCAATGGCAGCTGCCTAAATTTAATCTGGCAACGACTTATATCATTGCAAAAGAGGATTATTTCTTTGTCTACCCCAACAACTATAACGAAATGGTGAGACAGTTCCAGGATTCATTCCAGCATGGTGGGATTTCTCTCGAAGAGATGGTTGTTCCGCTGGCAATTATGACACCCAGGTAAAATTATGGCATCGATTCTTAAAGCAATTTCTCATAGTGAAAATGAAACTCTCGGATTGGCTGAGAAGATTGGCCTGTTTTTCAAGGAAGGGGATGTCGTTATCCTGAGCGGAGAACTCGGCGCCGGGAAAACTCTTTTTGTTAAGGGGGTAGCAAAAGCTCTTGGGATTGATACTTCTTTGGTTAACTCACCATCCTATACTATTGTAAATGAATATCGTGGTGGGAGTAAATTGCTCTTTCATTTTGATCTGTACCGGCTCGGAGATATATCAGAATTATATGAAACCGGCTGGGATGATTACATGCAGCAGAAAGGGATCATGGTTATCGAGTGGGGCGAAAAAGGAGAGTCAAGCCTCCCTATACCGAGATATCAGGTCTCTTTTAAAATACTGGATGATACACAGCGCGAAATTGATATTACAGTTGTTAATAATGAGTAAAGAATACAATAACATATTAGCTATTGATACTTCTACTAAAAATCTCAGGCTTGGCCTTCAGTTTGGCGGAGATCGGCTGATTCAATCAAACGAAGAGATAGAAAAATCTCATGGCCGGTTTATCATGAAGAAAATAGGAGAATTGTTTCAAACTGCCTCACTTGAGATTAAAGATCTGGAAGCGATAGTCGTGGGAATTGGGCCCGGTTCATTTACCGGCCTCAGAATAGGATTAGCAGCGGCTAAGGGGATTGCTGTGGCTTTAAATATCCCCATAATTGGTATTAACAGCTTTGAAATTGCGGCAGCCAGGTTGAAAAACGTTGAAGATACTATCTACGTTATAGTCCCCTTAAATCGGGATGAAGGCATAATGTGTAATATCAACGACGGGTTATTTAATCAGGAGAATATCTCCATTATTAAATATAATGAGTTATTTGAAAAAATCGGGCAAAGCAGCCTTGCTTCATTCGGACTTGATTTTAGTGAGCTTTTTCCGGAAATGACCAATAAAGACTATTCCGATTATTTGAACTTTAATGCCTCGGATATGTTATATCTGGGATTGGAAAAATTAAATAAGGGAGAGATGGCTGATTTAGCCAGCCTCGAACCGATGTATCTTCAAAAATCACAAGCAGAGATTCGTTTTGACCAATATCGAGAAGAAAATAAATAAAATAATCATCCGTGATATGGTGAAAGAAGATCTTGCCCAGATTGTTAAAATGGAAAAGGACATCTTTTCCGATGCCTGGCCAAAATCTGCTTTTAAACAGCAATTGGATGAGTCCGACTGGTATGCAGAAGTTGCCCTATGTGATGATAAGATAATAGGTTACTCATGCTTTCATGTAGTCGATATAGAGACGCATCTGACCAATATTGCCGTATTGCCGGAATTTAGAAGAAAATCTGTTGCAAAAAGACTTCTGGAAAGTATCTTAATAAGAGCAACTGAGAGTGGATGCGGCTATATCATTTTGGAGGTCCGGGTCAGCAATGCTGAGGCGCGGTCATTCTATAACAAAAACGGATTCACCCTGTTGTACGAACGTCCCGGATACTATAGTAACCCCAAAGAGAATGCTATGGTTATGGTTCGTTATTTGAATAAGGACTAATTTCGGTATAATATATGGCATGGTTTAAAAAAGATAAACAGGGGCTTGCCACACAGGAAAAAAGGAACATTCCTGAGGGGATTTGGACCAAGTGCCAGTCCTGCGGAGAGGTAGTTTACGGGAAAAAGATGGAGGACCTTCTTTGGGTCTGTCCCACCTGTGATTTCCATTTCCGTATCTCAAGCCAGAAATATATCTCACTCCTTCTCGATGATGGTAAATTGGAAGAATTCGATATTGGAATGACATCAAAAGATCCCCTGAAATTCAAGGATTCCAAAAAATATCCTGACCGCATTCTGGCTGCTCAGCTAAAGACTGGAAAAAAAGAAGGGGTTATCGCCGGTATCGGTAAAATGGGGGGGATCGAAATCTCTTTTGCCATTATGAATTTTGAATTTATCGGCGGTTCGATGGGTTCTGTGGTCGGCGAAAAAATAGCCCGGGCAATCGAAAGAGCAATTGAGAGAGAAATTCCGCTTGTTATAGTCTCTTCGTCAGGCGGGGCCAGAATGCAGGAGGGGATTTTATCTCTGATGCAGATGGCGAAAACCTCAGCTCTGCTGGCTATATTAAGCGAAAAGAAAATTCCATATATTTCTATCCTTACCAACCCAACGACTGCAGGCGTGATGGCCTCGTATGCCTCGCTGGGTGATGTTATCATAGCCGAACCAAAAGCTCTGCTTGGATTTGCCGGTCCCCGGGTCATCCAACAGACAATCGGTCAGGATCTTCCTGAGGGATTCCAGTCAACGGAATTTTTCCTGGAAAAGGGTTTTGTTGATAAAATCGTAAGCCGGAAAGATCTTCGAGATACTACAACCTCTCTCATAAAATTCATGTGGAGAAAATAATGCCCCGGCATTCCTATTCTTCAGCGGAAAGATTTTTACTCTCCCGCGAGTTTTTTGGTATGAAGCTTGGTTTGGAGAATATCACCGAGTTTCTGGAATCGATTGGCTCCCCTCAGAATAATTACAAGACTATTCATATAGCCGGTACCAATGGCAAAGGCTCCACCGCCGCAATGCTGGCCTCGATTCTACAAAGCCAGGGATATAAAACCGGCTTGTTTACCTCGCCTCATTTAGTGAGCCTTCGGGAAAGAGTAGCTGTTAATGGGAAAAAAATCCCCAGGGCTTCGGTTTGTTCATTTGTGGATCGTTATCGTAAAATACTCAGCCAACGCCAACTCTCCTTTTTTGAAGTGATTACAGCTATGGCTTTATATTACTTTGATAAGGTGAAAGTGGATGTGGCTGTTATTGAAACCGGACTCGGGGGAAGACTTGATGCCTCCAATGTTTTAAGACCGGAGATTACCATCACTACCGATATCAGCAAAGATCATATGGAGATTTTGGGTTCCAGTTTATCAAAAATAGCTTTTGAAAAAGCAGGGATAATCAAACCGGGCGTTCCGCACCTTATCGGGATGCTGCCCGAATCGGCCCGGAATGTCATGGTCAAACGCTGTAAAATTAAAAATGCTCCTCTGCATATGTTGAAAAAAAATGAATTCAAAACTTACGATACTGAAAATAGACTCGATTTTATTTCCTATGGTTTTTCGCTAAAAAATCTTAAACCCCAGATGTACGGCTCACATCAATTGAGGAATTCAGCTCTGGTTGTAAAAGCTGCGGCAATATTGAATGAAAATGGTTTGAAAATAAGCAAAAAGGCTGTTCGTGACGGATTGGCCAGTGCCTTCTGGCCGGGACGATTTCAGGTTATTGAAAGAAAAACCAAACCGACTCTTGTTTTTGACGTCTGCCACAATGCTGGTGGTGTAGCGGTCTTTGTGGAATCATTTAAAAATCGGTTCCCTGAAAAGAGAGTGCATCTTATTACCGGAGTGGTTAAACGCAAAGAACACCAAAAGATGTTCGATCTATGGGGAGAACTTACAGAATGTTTTCATCTTGTTCCATTGGCAACGCATCGATCAACAGACCTTGACGAATTAATTGGCAATATAAACTGGCGTGGTCATGAGGTTATCAGGCATAAGTCCCTTCGCGCAGCCTATAAGAAGGTTTTGAAAAACTGTGATAATGACGATATTATAATAATTGTTGGTTCCCATTATCTGGTGGGTGAATTTTTCAATAAAAAAATAGCATATGAGTAATAATCCAAAAAAAAGCGATAAAAAAAAGAAAACCCAAAAATCGCCACCAGGAAAATCTAATTCCACTAATGCCCTATCTAAAACCAGGGTTGCCGAAATAAATAAATTAACACCAGTCGTCGATGAAATAGAAGATAAAGTAACCCAGCTGACCAGAACCAACCGGCAGCTTAAGCGAAAAATATTTGATCTTTATACCGTATTCGAAATTAGCCGAAATTTTAATTCGGTTCTTAATTACCAAAACCTTTTGGATTCTTTTATCCTGACATCATTAGCCCAGGTTAGCGCCTCCAAGGGTGCAATTTTTCTTAAAGAGAACAGTCGGACCCATAAATTTTTTCTGGCCAAAGGAAAAGGTTCAGGTGAATTTCCATCACCCGACCAGTTTTTCGATGGTAATGGAAGATTGGCTGAATTCATCAGCAGTCTTAATCGGCCGGTAGTGACAGAGACCCTGTTTGATAATATATCTACCAAAATGGAACAGAAAATTCTGGCTATGTTTCACCCCGGTGTCGTTGTTCCTATGATTTACCAGACCCGTCTTAGCGGTATTCTTCTTGTCTCGGATAAAATGTCAAAAAACGATTTCAGCCTCGACGATTCTGAATTTTTATCAATACTGGCTAATCAGATTGCTGTTGCCATAGAAAATGCCCGCTTGTATGAAGCGGAGAAGCTGGCCACGGAACAATTGAGAGCCGCCCAGCATCAATTGGTAAGCACGGAACGTCTGGCTGCCTTGGGAGAAATGTCGGCGAGAGTTGCACATGAAATAAATAATCCGCTTGGTATAATAAAAAACTACATGCTTCTGGTGCGGCGGGCGATGGGGAGGAATATAGAAGCGAGCGGGTATGTTGATATTGTCGGACAGGAAATTGATCGGATTGCCAATATTGTCAGGGAACTGCTTGATTTTTATCGTCCGGTTAGAGATGAGCTGGAACCGATTGATGTTGGTGCTGTAATGAATGATGTCCTCATCTTGATGGACAGGCAATTCAAAAAACTGAACATTGAACTTTTTTCTGACTCGATTTGCAAAGGATATAAAATCAATGGATCGGCTGATAATTTAAAGCAGGTCTTTTTGAATATTATAATCAATGCTTGTGATGCTATGCCTTCCGGTGGAAAGATGGGGGTTAAGATCAGAGTTGAGGATGATGAGATGATAATTACCTTCTGCGATACCGGTCCCGGAATTAAACCCGAAATTATTCCCCGGATTTTTGAGCCATTTTATACCACCAAGGAACCCGGTAAAGGAACCGGTCTGGGATTATCGGTCTGTTATGGTATAATAAAAAGGCATGGCGGGTCGATAACATATAAAAACACTGATGATGGCGGTTGTTTTGAGATTAGATTGCCGGTTTCCGGAAACAGAATAAGCAATGAGTAAGAATTCAGAAATTATAGTTATAATCGATGATGAAAAGCGGATGTGCGATTCCCTGTCGGCTTTGCTGACTGGTGATGGCTACACCGTTGAAGCTTACCAGAGTTCCACCAAAGCAATTGAGGTCATTCGGGATAAAAAAATTGACCTGGTTATAACTGATCTGAAAATGCCTGAAATGAACGGGCTTGAGGTTCTTAAGGCTGTCAGGGAAATCGATTCTGACCTGCCTGTTATTCTTATGACTGGTTATGCTTCGCTTGATACAGCTATCGAAGCGGTCGCCAGTGGTGCCTATGATTATCTTCTCAAGCCGGTCGAATTCAATCATCTGGAGCTGGCTGTGAATCGGGCCCTCGAAAAGAGAAGAGCTGGTCTGGCTCGGTTGCAGCTTCTGGAAGAACTAAGGTTATCAAATATTATTCTCCAGCGGCGGATGGGGGAATTAAATGCTCTTTACGAAGCGGGCAAGTCGATTGGATCTACCTCCAACCTGAAAGATTTACTCCGCCAGATTATTATTCTGGCTTCAACCGTTACCGAGGCTCAGGTTGGATCAATTATGCTCACCGATGAACGGGGGGAATTTTTGACCATCGAGGCCGCTATTGGGCTTGATGAAAAGATCATCGCTACAACTCGCCTGCCAATAGGTGAATCAATTGCCGGCACTGTTGCCCAAAACGGACTTCCAATCGTAATTGAAGATGTAGAAAATGATGAAAAATTCAAACGTATCAATAAGGAAAAATACGGAGCAGCATCGCTGTTGTGCTGTCCTCTTCGTATAAAAAATAAAATTATAGGCGTCATTAACCTGGCTAACAAACAGGATGGGGAGACTTTTACTAAAAACGATCTCAGGCTTCTGACCACTTTTGCTTCCCAGGCGGCCATTGCTGTTGACGATGCTTACCAGTTTGAAAAGAACCGCCGGAGATTGGTGGAGTTCGAAATATTACATGAAATAAGTCAGGAATTGCCCAGTATTCAGACTATTTATGATTTCCGCCAGGTTCTTATAAATAAATTAAAAAGAATTTTCCCCATCGATTATTCTATCTGGTTTAACTGGAATACAATAAGCAAAACTCTTTTTCCCCAGGGAGTTTCCGGGAAAGTTGATATACCTGTTACTGAAAGTGGAGGAATTGATCTTAAAAAAGTCGCATCAGGAGAGATCACCATCGGTCCGATTAATATTGATACTTTGGAATTTTCTGATGTCCATAAAATGACAGAACTATTATTGTACCATATAAAAGGGAAAGATAATTTCCCGCAGCCAAATATGGCTAATATGGCTATTCCCA
>JBDRQG010000438.1:0-22845 GCA_043826475.1 bacterium | reverse complement strand
TTCTCACGATTGATATAGGTAACGCCGACATTAAAGGATTCAAAAAAATCATCTTTGGTGTCAGCCGTGTTGGTTAACAAAAAGTAGTATGCTTTATTACCGAGGACATCTGAAGCCGCCACCTGAAAACCCCCCAACGAGCCGTAAACCGGATCATAACCGATAGAGGATTGAGCAATATCAAGGGAATAATCGGCATCATATTTTACCGAGGCGCTGCTGTATTCAGAAGAAATCTTTTTGGGTTTCCATTCGGTATGGAGTGCCAATGATGGTTGTTCGAGTGGTTGTGGTTTTTCTGAAAGCTCCATCTGATAAACCTGAAAACCCATGCTTTGATACCCTGTATATATCAGATGACTGCCATCAGTTGACAATCTGGGATCGAAGGCTCCGGTAACATAGGTAGACTGTATGGTTAGTTCATTATTATTATCAATCAGATAAATATTAAAAGCGCCTTTTCTGTCGGAAGTAAAATATATCCCATGATCGGTATAATCAGGCGTCTGATCTTCATAAGGACCGGAAGTTAGTTGTTTTATTTCTGAGGTATTCAAATCGATTTGATATAAATTTTTGTAACCTGAAAAACCATCGGCATTTCTGTCCGATGCAAAAACGATTTTCGATCCATCGGGAGAAAAAGCCGGGTCAATGTCATAATAAAAATCATCGGTCAAGGGTTCATAATTACCTGTTTTTATATCAAGAATAAACAGATCGGAAAACCCGGATTTCCGTACACCTGAGAAGGTAATCTTGCAGCCATCAGGTGAGAATCTCGGCGATCTTACCGCTGCCAAATCATAAAGTTCAAAACGGGCTACAACTTCTTCTTTATGCAGATCATATAGATAGATGACATCATTCTCTTTTGATTTTGAAGAAAAAACGACCAGCCCGGAATCATTGATATCAATACCAGAACGGAGAAGATACAACGATTCAAAATCGGATGATCTCTCCCCTTTTAATAATGTCTTTATCTTTCTCTTTTTAGGCCCTTTGACTGGGGTCATGTATATTCCTGAATAACCGAGACGGTTGGCTTTATATATAACCCATTCCTGCAAACCGTCGCCATCATCCCACATAAACGGAACCCCTTTAACCGAGTAGCCATCGCGGGAGATCCTGCGCGATTCCATATCAGGTAAACCGAGGCTGTCAACTTCAGGGTAATATTTCTTTTTTAATGAATACTCCCACTTGCGAGAGAGTTCTTCGAGATTATCTCCCAAAGTTATTTCTAATACTTCTTCAAACGTTGACCCTTTATACCAGTTTTCGAAAATCAGATTAAGCTTGTCGGGGCCATAATTTGTGTCAATAAACTGGCAGATCGATTCACCGAGTTTGTACATGAAGTATGTCCCGGATATCTGATACATATTCGGGAGAGTAAAAAAGCGGTTGTTGATAACCATATCCTTGACAAACATATCAGCATCGGTATCCCACTCTTTGGACCAGAATTCCGCTATTCCTTCGGTGAACCACAATGGGAGTCCGCCTGTACGAAGACGGCTTCTTTTTTTCAAAACGTTATCCAGTTTGTCATAGGTGAAAACATGCACCAGCTCATGGCGTATGACATGATTGAAATCATGACATGACCCGTGAAACGGGATAACGACCCGCCCTTTCATAAATTCGGTAAAGCCGGCCACAGATTCTGGAAGAAGTCCGGGGACTATATTGGTCTGGGTGAAATAATTGGGTGAAGAATAAATTACAAGGGGGATTTTATCTTTTACTTCGTGATTGAACTTTGCGGCTAAAATACGATAAGAATCCTCAGCTGATTTAGCCGCAATCTCAGCTACTTCTTCTTCAAGATCATAAAAATAGATATGGAAATGATCGGTGGTCATTACCTGCCAGTCAAACTGAGTGTATTGTACTTTGTTTTTACCAAAGTAGTACTGAGCATTGATCGATTGTGCCAGTGGAATTAGCAGGAGTACAAAAACGATGAAGCATATTTTAAGCTTATAATAACTGTAATTATTCATACTATTAATTATGTTATTTACTCACAAATAGTTCTATTTCATAGACGCCGGAGAGCGTCTTATAGTTCATTTTTTAACACCATTTTCCTTATCAAAATATTATCGGCATATGTTGACATATCTATCGTATTATCCCGGATTCAGAGCCGCATTTGGCGCATTTTGTATTATTCATTCCCAATATTTTTGTAAAATAGCCGTTTCTTTCAATTAATTTTTCATTGCAATTCAGGCAAAAGGTATCGCCGCCGCCTTCAAGGGCAACATTGCCTATGAAGACATATTTAAGCCTCTCCCGAGCCAATTCACGCGCTCGTAGAAGGGTCTCAACCGGCGTGCGGGGAATATTAAGTTTATGATCAGGATGATAGGCTGAGAGATGAAGCGGGATCATTTCCGATACCGATGCAATAAAATCAAAAAGCTTGATCAGGTCTTTATCGGAGTCATTAAGAGTGGGGATAATCAAATTTGTAATTTCAAGATGAGTTTTGGAATCAGCAATTTTTTTTATGGTATTCAAAACCGGATCAAGTTTCCCTTTACATATTTTCTTATAAAATTCCTGACAGATCCCTTTTAAATCGACATTGACTGCATCGACATATTTAAGCAAATCATCAAGCGGCTTAGGATTGATATAACCATTAGAAACAAGAACTGTTTTGAGCCCCTCTTTTTTTAACAGTGGTGCAGTATCCATAATATATTCATACCAGATTACAGGCTCGGTATAGGTGAAGGCAATGCCAATTGTATTTGATCTTATAGCTTTACTGACCAATGCCTCAGGAGATAGGAATCTTGTTTCAACTTTTTTTTGGGAGATTGTCCAGTTCTGGCAGTTGATACATTTCAGGTTGCAGCCATTGGGACCGGTGGATAGAATCTCTGAGGATGGATAAAAATGATAGAGAGGTTTTTTTTCGATCGGATCAATCGCCAGAGTAACCAGCTCACCATAGTTATCAGTAACAAGTTCTCCGCCTCTGTTAAAACGGCACTGGCAGATTCCCTTTTGATTAATCTTAAGCAGACATTCAGCCGGACAAAGATTGCATTTTACTTTATCTTCCCCGATTTTTTCTGAATATGCAGCCGGTTTAATCACTTTTTACTCCAGTGATATAATTTTTTCTACACCTTCATGAAGATTATCCACTACCGAGACTCTCCCACTAAAACAATTACCATTGAGATGTTGTTCCGCTTCAAAACCATACCCTGTTCTGACAAGTATCCCTCTTCCTCCCATAGCAATTCCAAGTCTGACATCATCGAATTTGTCGCCAATTACCCATGATTTTCTCAAATCAATACCCAAATCTCCGGCAGCTTCTTCCGGCATTCCGGGAGACGGTTTTCGGCATTGACATATTTTTGTATATTCCGGTACAGTTCCATTTTTATAATGCGGACAAAAATAGATACCGTCGATGTCAACCCCTTCCATCGCTAACATATCAAGTATTCTTTGATTTACTTTATTGACCGTCTCAATATCAAAAAAACCTCTTGCTACACCGGATTGGTTGGATACTATTATAATTTTAAATCCGTGCGCATGTGCCTCCTTCAGAGATACTATGACACCATTCTCAAATTCAACCTGATCAGGATCAGAGATATAATCCTTGTCAACAATCAAGGTTCCATCACGATCAACGAACATTGCTCGATCATTATTTATTTTTGAATTTAACAGATTGCTGGCTGAATCATAAACCATGTCAGTTGAAATGCGATTAAAGCAGAAGCGTTCTTCCCTAAAACAGGTTTTTTTCCCATGAAGCGAACAGGGACGGCACCATTCTTCGACTTCGATTACTTTATCAAACAATCCACGAGGAGAAAAGCCTAAAGCAGGGTGGGTCGATCCAAAAATAGACAGGGTTGGTGTTCCAACCGCCGATGAAAGATGAGCTATTCCTGAATCATTAGCAATAGTCAGTTTGCATTGAGAAATTATTGAAGCCAGTTTATCTAAAGGATAATCTTTGATTTCAAAAAAATGATTGTCAGGAATCTTTCCTGCAGGTGAATTTTCTACTTTGTCGCTTGAAGATGTTGCCCAGAATATTGACATCCCTGTTTTCTCATATATCCTTATTGCAACCTCGGTAAATCTTTCAGAGGGCCACTGTTTGTTTTCATGCGCCGCCCCGGGCGCCACAAGCACAGCAGGCATTGCAGGCTTTATATTATATATTTTTTCATCATCGATTTTGTCCAGAAACATTTGTGGTCGTGTAACAAAAGCTGTTCCACCTAATTGCTTGATGCAATCATTGTATAAATCAATCGTATGTGGGTATGAATTCGGGCGGGTTTTATTTTTTACGATAGCATATCTTTCAAGCCTTCGTTTGGGATAGATAACAGTTTGTGATGATGTTATTAATTTGTGTGCAAACAGAGACCTGAAATTACCATGAAGATCGACCACTATATCAAAATTATTTCTATCAAGCTGATGAAGCGTTCGTATGAAATCTGTAAACTTTGATGAAGGTGACAGGGTTACAATTGCATCCACTCCCTCAAACATTTTTACAACATGGGCAAACTGCACCTTGGTAAAAAAGGTAATATGACTTTTAGGGTAATTAAGTTTAAGGTTCAGGATCGGGGCCGAGGCTATGATGACATCCCCAAGCGATCCCAAACGGATGACCAGAATTTTTTTCATAACTAAAGGAGAAAATACAACCCGACTGACCCGACGGCAACGCAATAATACGCAAAATATTCCAGTTTACCCTTTTTTACTATCGCCAGAAGCATAGAAACTGCCGCCAATCCAAAAATAAAGGAAAATACCGCTCCGACCGCATAATGACCGATCAAAGCCTTATCAATGGCTAAAAGATCGGAAAATTTTAACACCACCGCCCCTAAAATAGCCGGAATAGCCAATAAGAATGAAAACTCCGCCGCTTTAGAGGGATATACGCCAAAGAGCATTCCAGCAGCAATTGTACTTCCGGAACGGGAAATCCCGGGAAGAATCGCAAAAGCCTGTCCGATGCCCATGATTATAGCCGTGATAAGAGAGACCTGTTTATTACCCTGTTTGACAAGTTTAGTGGAAAACAGAATCAGACCGGTTACGATCAGCATCGCCGATGTGAACGCCGGGCTTCCGAAGGCTTCTTCAAAAAAGTCCTTAAAAAAGAGTCCTACTATAACGGCTGGAATCGTTCCGACTATCAGAAACAAAATTATTGATCGTTCTTCTTTCATAGTCGAATCGAAAATCGATTTAATAAGAGCAATTAGTTGCCATCGGAAATAGACCAGAACCGCCAGCAGGGTTCCCAGATGCACCACCAATTCAAAAGATACTCCCGGTTGTTTTACACCAAGAAGATTCTGTGCTAAAACCAGATGACCTGAAGATGAGATAGGAAGAAACTCTGTCAATCCCTGGATAATACCCAGAATGATGGCGTCAATATATGACAAAGGCTGTGCCTTTCTGATTTATTGTTGGAAGAGATACAGTCTTAAATTAAAGGACTCTGAAATCCAATCCAAAAAAGACACCATCGTTGCCATCAATTTGGAATTCTCCATAGGCAGTCATATTTTTGCTGAGATCGTATGAAACACCGCCGTTTATCCCAAATTCAAGTTCCGACGATGATCCACCATCATCAGCACTAAAATTTTCAAGACGTAGGTTAAACCTCGCATAGGGGGTCAGAAAACTACCATTGTTGAGTTGGAAAGGGTATGATCCCAGAACAAAACCGCCGAGATGCAGAATGGAATAATGATCCCCACTTGTATATTCCAATAATCCTCCCAGTGACATATCGAATGGTTTAGCCGCTGCATCACTAACTGACCATATCTGGTATTTTAAATCAGCTCCAAAAACAATGTCTGTATTACTATTGGCAGAAATCAATCCGAGTTTTACACGACCATCTATATAATTAGACATGCCATAAGTGAAGGTCCCCCCGAAAGTAGTAGCATCAGCAATTCCCGCAACCATCCCGAAATTTCCATTCCCTGCTCCAATTACTTTGGCTGTAGTAGTAGTACCAAATGCGGTTCCGGCAGCTTCAATTCCCATTACCGAGGAAGAATTTAAAACTAACATCAAAACAGCGATTAAAATAAACTTTTTCATTTGAAATCCTTTTCTCATTTTTTGTTACAATATTAACTTTTTAATTATAATTGTGGCAATGCCACCGTCAACTAAAACCCTATAGAATAAAGGATTCTTCGTCATTATTTGTTGACAGACTCACTCCTCTTTTTTTGTTTATAAAATCAGGTTTTGAGAGCAGCTTTTCAACCCTGATTTGGTAAACCACAATGGTAATACGAATATAACCAGAAATTGGTTCCTAAAAACTTCGGGGAGATCTTTTATGGATGATAATAATAATGTAACCATACGAGGCCAATGGACCGGTCATTTGGGTTTTATACTGGCGGCATCGGGAAGCGCTATCGGGCTTGGGAATATCTGGAAATTTCCATATATAACTGGGGAATACGGCGGTGGTGCTTTTGTGCTCGTTTATCTGATTTGTGTTGTTCTGGTAGGTTTGCCCTTGATGGTTACAGAAATGATTATCGGTCGAAGAGCCCAATGCAACCCGGTGGGAGCGTTCCAAAAACTCCATAAAAAAGGGAGTATGTGGAAAGGGGTCGGATGGTTAGGAGTCGCATCGGGGTTTGTTATCCTCTCCTTTTACAGTGTGGTGGCCGGATGGGCGCTGGCTTACATTTTTAAAGCCATTGCTGGATTTAGCGGAACGGCTGAAGCTATTCAGGGGCAGTTTGTAGAATTGGTTGTCAGTCCGGGGAATTCTATCCTGTGGCATACTCTTTTTATGATTTTATGCATGGGAATCGTCATCGGAGGAGTTCAAAAAGGAATCGAACGCTGGTCAAAGATATTGATGCCAGCTTTGTTTATAATCCTTCTGGGGTTAATGTTATATGGCTTATTCGCCACCACCGGTGGTTTGGCTGCTTTAAGTTTCCTGTTCAAACCTGATTTCCACAAATTATCTGCTGAGGGGGTTCTCTCGGCCATGGGGCATGCCTTCTTTACTCTCTCGCTGGGGATGGGGGCTATGATCACCTACGGCTCCTATATGCGGAAAGATGAAAATCTGATGAAAAATGCTATCGTTGTTTCATTCCTTGATACACTGATTGCCCTGATGGCTGGGGTGGCTATTTTCTCACTCGTCTTCCACTACGGCATGGAACCGGGACAAAGTGTCGGCTTGATTTTTAAAACCCTGCCGGTTCTGTTTGCCGAAACCGGACCCTGGGTATCGATTCCGTTTTTTATTCTATTATCATTTGCGGCGTTGACATCGGGAATAAGTTTGCTGGAAGTTGTGGTATCATATTTTATCGATCAACGGAACTGGTCAAGAAAAACTGCCACTATGGTAATGGGTGGGTTGATATATCTTTTTGGAATTCTTTCAGCTGTCTCTGCGTGGACGGTTCCTTTCCGGGGCAAGGATCAGAGCTTCTTTGATATATTTGATTTCATCTCGACCAACTATATGCTTCCGATTGGCGGCTTTTTAACCTGTCTGTATATCGCGTGGGTGATGAAAGATAAGGATCGCTCTGACGAGTTCGGCTCTAAAGGACCGCTATATAAGGGATTAATGTTTATTCTTCGTTATGTGACCCCAATCGCCCTGATCTTAGTCATTTTGCATGGCCTGGAATTGTTACCGTTTATGGAGTATTGAGATTCGGAGAAGCGACAATGGTTAAAGCAATTATAAACAGTTTCCTGATAAGTATATTATTAATTTCCTGTACTTTCGCAAATGAAAATAAATTCCAAAACTTCATTTGGTCATCAGCAATTATTAATGGCCGCCAATACGAAAAAGCCGCTATTCTGGTACCCATAGAAATCCTGGGAATTAAAAGAAAATTATATGCTCAATTAGATACCGGCGCTGATTTTTCATGTCTTTATGGTAATATCCTTCGCAAACTTGGTCTTGAAGTAGATAGTCTCAGTGAGCCATTCATAAAATTCAAATGGAATAATATTGAAGATAAAAATACATCTTTTGATTCAACCGATTATTACAAATGGGATATTGATTATGATATTGACCTGAATTCAGACAGTACAACAATAATAAAAGTAGGTACCATTGGTTTAAATTTAATTATCGATAAAATTCTGATTATGGATTTTCCAAAATCGAAATTTACTGTATTAAGTGATACCTCAGAAATTCAATCCCTTTTAAATGATAATGTTTATTATGCCGATGCAACGATTGAGTATAATAAGTTTTATGTTGATGTATGTTTGGGAGAAGATACAATCAAAACTGTCCGCTACGACAGCGGCTCATCGATGTTTATGCTCATTCTCCCCCTTGACTTGTGGAAAAATGCAACGGGATTATCGGGTGATGAGGAGATCATTGAAAGAGATTCAGTTCCTTCCTGGGGAAAATATGTTCAAATAAAAACAGCACCTGCTCATAACGACCTTCTTTTTGGACCGATCCACGTGGCAAAACCAAAAATTACCTGTGTAGACTGGGAAGATTCATACAGCCGGCAGATGAAATTAATGGGTAACGCACCTTTTTATGATAAGTATGTTGTGGTGGTTGATTGTATCCGCCAGAAATTCGGAATTTGCAGGAGTAAGTTATACTAGTGCTAAGCCCCTGAGGTTCGGCACAGGCTGAGCCTGTGTCATTCCCGACCTGATCGTGAATCAATGTTTTTTGTTGGGTGCCCCATAGCTTGCTATGGGATCTATGAAATCTATGAACACACAGCAAGCTGTGTGGTACCCGTGTGTTTTATTGTAGGGTGGGATCCCTGCGATCCCGCCATTTCTTCCGACTTCACCGACCTGATCGGGAATCCATGTTTTTTGTATGATGCCCCATAGCTTGCTATGGGATCCATGATATCTATGAACACACAGCAAGCTGTGTGGTACCCGTGTTTTTTGTATGGTGCCCCATAGCTTGCTATGGGATCCATGATATCTATGAACACACAGCAAGCTGAGTGGTACCCGTGTTATTATCATCTAAAGCATAAGATACACTACGCCAAAATCTTTGTGAACATGAATTCGTAATTAACAGAATTGATACTATAGATAATATAAGTTTTTTCATAACATTTTGTAAGCTGCTCTTAGAAACTATATCATTATAATTTCCTAAAAATATAAGATAATAGAATCTATGTAAAAAGCGATATATTCAAACAAAATGATGTCGAACACAGGTTTGACCTACAAAAAAGCTAAGTTCTTCGGAATTTTCTTTTCACAATCATCACCAACCCAACCAAAAGCAATACCCAGAACAGAGTAGTCAGCATGGATTTTGAGACTGTAAACAGACAGGTCATATTTGCCCACTCAGTCGAGAAATCAGGAAAAGATGTCAGCATGACTATTATACCTATATTCTCAATATAATCAAACAACCCGGCCAGTAGAGGCACAAGACTAATCCAATAAATCCAATTTTTGTCAATTGAACTTTTCTCAAATACATAAACTATTAAAAGTGAGAAACTCACTGCAAAGAGAAGAGGATAAACCATATCAACCGGTATCTGATGATATAAATATTGGCTGCGTCCCTGCTCGCCCAAAGTATCAAGCAGAAGTCTGGCATAGTCGGCATCGTATCCAAGCGGCTGCATATCAAATAATTTCATTCCATTGGAGAATTCCATAACCGAAGGAATAGTATAAAAGAGCATGAATCCATAAACAGCTAAGGTTATAATCAGTAAATAAATAACTGTTTTACCTTTGGCATATTTATTTTGAAGGGATCTGAATTTGTTAATCACTCTTCCTCGCTCAAATATTTCATCGCTTCTGTCTTTAAGCGTTCGCGGTCGAAGCCTTTCAGATCGACAACATCCAAAAACTCGATAAACGATTGATCGATCTTCCCGATAGATGTTTTGCCAAAGGGATCACCACTCTTATCCCCCTCAGCTTTCTGGAAATTAATATTGAGCGAAAATGATTCCTCTTTCAGGCGAGTGAGAATTTCGGATGGCATCGTTTTTAGCGTCTCCTCGGTCACCCCTTCAACTCTGATCCTGACAATTTTATCGGTGCTCCCGATAGATTCGATTTTGTTCTGCAAAATAACAGCCAACTGATCCCCCCGTTTGCCGGTGGCGTTGATTGTCTGAACATCGACCATCTCACGCGTTTTTACCTCGTGGAATTTTACTTTAAAGGGATCTAATTCAAGTTCTATAAATCCCTTGGCATACGCTCTTTCACTTTGAGACATCCGTTCGGTCGAACCGCAATAAAAGGCACGCGGTGCTACTTGGGAATAGTTATGAAAATGCCCCAGGGCGGCGTAGTCAAAACGTTTGAGAACATCGAGTGGAATTTCCAACTCTCCCAATTCGGCCATGGCAAACTCGGGCATCCCCGCCGCTACGCCGTGAGTAACTATTATATTGTACCTGGAATTTTTATCAGGAATAGATTTCTGAAGTTCTTCCTGAAATTTTTCATTGGTCAGGCAATGAGGAACCGCCTGAATGCAGACATCGCCGAATTTATGCGTTGCTAACGCCCCGTTGGATACTACCACAAGGTTGTCAATCTGGCGGTAGACATCAAGAGCCGCCCCTTTAAAGGGCTGCGAAGGGGCGTCATGGTTGCCGGTGATAATTATTGTCGGGATAGAGTTTGTTTCGGCTAACTTGTGGAGCTGTTCTCCGGCGATAGCCATGACTTTATTAAGGGGTCGTGCTGAATCAAAAAGATCCCCGGCGTGGATGCACAGATCAGGTTTGATTTCGATGATTTTATCAACCGCTTCAATAAAAGCATTGATAATATCTTCCTGGCGCAAAGTTAAGCCGGTCTCCCCTCTTCGGGGGTGGTTGGCTCCGGCGCCAAGATGGCTATCCGCAAAATGACAGATTTTCATAAAGGGAATATAGCAGGATTATTTATACAAGGGAATCACAAAATTATGAACGGGCGATGTAGCATGTCTTACCTGAAACATCTGTCAGATACAAATATTTAGAAAATAGAATGGCTCGTAGGGGCACGGCATGCCGTGCCCTTACAAACAATTTTTAAATTATACAACTACTCATAAAAAAGGCAGAACCGATAAATTGAAAATGGTTCTACCCTACAATGAAATCTAAATAAAAAAAAGGCGGGTCCGAAGACGGACCCACCCTACATTTTAATTATATCATTATCAATATTAATAAATATTATACCGTGAAATCCTGTCTCTGAGGGTGTTGCGGGAAATTCCGAGGGCTTCGGAGGTTTTTACCTGGTTACCGTTGAAATTTTTCATACAGGACGAAATAACCGCCCGTTCGAACGATGATTCCAGAAAATTGAAAATCTGACCGGGTGAATTGATGATCAGTTTCGGCATGATCGGATCAACAATCGCCCGAAATGTTTCGGTATAATCATCCTGAAGATTTTCAAGATTTATTTCGACTTTGCTGGCTTCAGAGGCAATCGGGAAATCTTCCGGCTGAAGAGTATCGCTTTTCGACATGACCAGTGCGGTATGAATATTATTCTCCAGCTCTCTGACATTTCCGGGCCAGTAGTGTCCGGTAAGAAGCTGCATCGCCTTTTTGGAGACAGTCTTTTTCCCCTGATACATCTGCCCCTTGTACTTGTTGATAAAATGATTTACAAGTATCGGAATATCGGTCTTACGTTCTCTTAGAGGCGGGATATATAAGGAGAAGACTTTCAGACGATAAAACAGATCAACTCTGAAAGAGCCTTCTTTCATTGACTGTACCAAAGATTTATTCGTAGCGGCTACGATTCTGACATCGACATCAATTGATTCATTACCGCCAACCCGTTCAAAACATTTTTCCTGAAGAACACGCAGAAGTTTTGACTGGGTAAGCATCGACATATCGCCGATTTCATCAAGGAACAAGGTCCCTTTGTTAGCCTGTTCAAATTTTCCGATTCGTTTGAAATAAGCTCCAGTGAAGGCACCTTTTTCGTGGCCGAATAATTCTGACTCCAATAGCGTTTCGTGCAGGGCCGCACAATTAACGGATAGAAATGAGTTAGAACCCCGATTGGAGTTACGATGGATAGCTCTGGCAACCAGCTCTTTTCCGGTACCTGATTCACCAAAGATTAAAACAGCTGCATCGGTTTTGGCTACCTGCCCAATCATCTTGGCAATTTCAACAATCTCCGGTGATTGGCCGATTATTTCACCGACAATCTCTTGTGGTATGTTTTCAAAGTTTTCGGAAGATACCGGGGATGTTCTTCCCTGGTAAGTGTAACCGCAGGCTTTACTGACGGTGTTGATTAATTTATCAATTTGAAAGGGTTTGGTTAGATATTCATAAGCCCCTTCACGCATAGCCTCAATCGCATTCTCGGTGGAGACAAAACCGGAGATAACTATGACCGGCAATTCATCCCTGACACCTTTGATCTGCTTGAGCACTTCAAGTCCGGACAAGGTCGGAAGATTTACATCAAGCATAACCAGATCTATTTCACTGTCATCTTTGACTACCTGTTCAACCTGATCGCCGTCCTCTAAAAACCGAAAGTTGAACTTATCGGAATCAAAGAGGTTTGCCAGTGATTGCGAAAGATCTTTATCGTCGTCAACCAATAAGATGTTTTTCATCTACTCAAGTACCCCTTTGTAATATATCAACTATATCGGCTGACGAGGGATTTCTTAAAGGTGAATTGTATAAAAAAAATGCAGATCTATTGTTTTTTTAACTGATACTTTTCCATCAGTTCATATAGGGTAGTCCGGCTGGTGGCTAAGTCTCTGCTGACTTTGGAGATGTTCCAGTCGGCCGCAACGAGAGCTTTTTTGAGGTGTTCCATTTCGGCACGTTCCCGGACTTCCTGCAGGGTAGCAAAAGGCTTATCCTGTTCATCTTCTGAGCCGAGGTTTAAATCCCGAGGGCTGATATTTTTATTCTGGGATAAAATAACCGCCCGTTTGATTTTATTCTCAAGCTCTCTGACATTGCCCGGCCACTTGTATGAATCTATTGCCTGGATTGCTTCACTTGATAATTTTAGTCCCTGGCGCTTGTTATCCTTACCAAACCGATCAAGAAAATAGTTGCTCAGAAAGATTATATCTTCCCCTCTTTCCCTTAAAGGGGGCAGTTCCTTATGTAATACTGATAACCTGTAAAACAAGTCCTCTCGGAATTTCCCTGACTTGGTATGTTCTTCCAGATCCTGATTGGTAGCAGCAATTATTCGGACATCCAGCTCTATCAATTGAGTTCCTCCGACTCTTTCAATCCGTCTGTCTTCCAAAAATCTAAGAAGCTTTACCTGCAGCTTAAGGGTCATTTCGCCTATTTCATCCAGAAAGATGGTTCCATTTTCAGCTTGTTCAAATTTACCAATTTTTTGAGATTTGGCATCGGTAAAGGCTCCTTTTTCATAGCCAAATAATTCCGATTCCAAAAGGTTCTCCGGGATAGCCCCACAGTTGATTGCAATAAACGGTGCATTTTTTCGTTTACTTCGTTTATGAATTGCCCGGGCAACAAGCTCCTTGTCGGTACCCGATTCACCGGTTATTAAGACGGTATAATCATTTTCAGCTACAGTTTTTATAAACTGAAATAACTTCTGCATCTGTTCGGAGGAACCGATAATGTCTTCAAATTTTTCTTTAGAATATAATTGGGATTGAAGAATTTTATTTTCAACTTCCAGCCGGTGAAGGTGTATAGCTCGATTAATAACTACCTTTAGATCATCAAGATCTATGGGTTTTGTAAAAAAATCAGTAGCCCCCCTGTTAATACATTCAATTGCATTTTCTTTCTGACCGTGTCCTGATACCATTATGATTTTAACTGAATGATCAATGTCCAAAATTCTACCAATCAGGTCAATCCCTTCCCGCTCATCTTCAGCCCCGGTAAGAGATATATCCAGAGTAATAACAGCTGGTTGAAATTCTATTACTTCTTTGATAGCTGATTTTGAATCAGCCGCCTGATGAACCTCATATTGATCGTTAAGAGCCCAGTACAACTGCTCTCTTATCCCCTGCTCATCATCGACTACGAGTATTTTTTCTTTTTCCATAATCAGACCGGTAACATTAATGTAAACGTGGTTCCGACTCCTTCTTCCGATTCAACCAATAATTTTCCACCCATCTGCTTGACAGTTTTATAGGTTTGATACATCCCTATTCCAAGTCCCTTTTTCTTGGTCGAGGTGAACGGCTTGAACAGTTTGTTTTCAATAAACTCACGGCTCATACCGATACCGTTATCAATTACTATTACATTAATATAAGAAATTTGCTCAGCTTTGTCTTCCGTTATTAATGTTTTAATAGAAAGATTTCCCTTAACCGGCATCGCTTCAATTGCATTAACGATCAGGTTTTCGACAATTGATCTTATTTTTTGCTTATTTCCCTTGATAACCGGAAGATCAGCCAGTTCTACTTCAAGGTTGATCCTTTCAATATTGCGTACCTGGACTTTATCAATAACCTGATTCAAAACTTTATTAATATCGACCTCCGATACAATCAGTTCTTTTTCATTTTCCGGTTCTGTCAGACGTGCAATAATTCTTCGTTGGCGGCTTATAGCATCACTGATGGTTCTGAGCATTGCTTGTTGAAAATCCGGGTTGTCCAAATTTTTGCGGGCGTTGGTCATAAGCATATCAAGCATACCAACCGAATTTTTCAGATCATGCAAAACGTAAGAAGAGATTTTATGAAAAGATTCCATCTCGCGCGATTTGATCAATTGATCGGTGATATGGCTGTTTTGAATCGCCATCCCCAACGGTGATGCAGCTGTCTCTATAAATTGAGGAAGTTCCTCTGAATTTTCGATTTCTTTTTCATTACCCAGAACCAGTATCCCGATAATATTCTGACGGCTTATCACCGGTGTTATTAACGATGGTTCAAAACCTAGTTCCTTGCCTAATTCATTTGCAGAAATATTGGAATCTGCTGTTCTTTCTACAAGATCACTAAACCAGATCGATTGTCCATAACGAAGAAGCCAGCCGAACAACTCCGCCATATACGGAGCGGTTACTTGATATCCCTTTTGATTGAAATATTTTATCGAATATTTATCCGCTTCAAATTTTTCAATATAAACCCCTTCTTTAATTCCAAAATTGGAGCGAAGGAAAATTTTTAGAATATCAAGAAGTTGGTCGACTGTTTTAATCACTGAAATATCTTCAATAAATTCACGAACATTGGCTATCGACGACTCTTCCCGGTTAATCAATTGCCCTTTGATTTTTCCTTTGATAAAATTATTTGAAATAATAATTACTAATAGCAATGCGACAGCCAACAAGCCGGATATAATTGTAATCAGCACATCAGGAGCCGCTCCATATAATTGTAAGAGGCGGGTGAGAATACCTACTAACAGATAATACATACCTCCGGTAAGGATGATGCGGGATGATAGGATGATCCTTCTGGTGACAACGACTCCCCCCGCGACAGAACCCAGAGTACATAAATTTCTCATCAGGATAAAACTTATAACAGGCATTATTAAACAAAGCCCCAAAACCGCCCAGATCATTAATCGGTGTGATATTATCCCCAGTGTTGCAAAAGCAAAGGTTATAACAGTCATAAGAAGTCCGGCAATTAATCCGGCTGTTAATCTCTGCTTTTGAGAACCGATAGCCGAACGATAACAGTTTTCAATATTGTAAATCCCGAAAAGAAACAGAGTCAAAAAGAAAATAAAGAGGATAAAATCTCCCCCCTGCATCTGAAAGTATGCTTCGATTATTGATCCGGGAATATACTGTATTACCGAATTGAACAGATTGATAATTATCAATCCTATCGAAAAAATAAACGACACAATAAACCAGCCATAGTTGCGCTTCAACAAGGGATCGCTGCTCAAATCTCTCCCCCAGGAAGCGCTGAATAATAACCAGAATGAAGGAATAAGGGGGGCGGAGGAGCCTATCAATATGGGGCCAATTGCAATTAATTTAATATTATCAGAAATCAGGCAGGCAAAACCAAAAAATAAGACTGAAGTGCTTATAAAAGTTAAGATGACCGAAGCTATATCTATTCTCTTTTGGCAGCGTAGAAGCATATATAATGCTTCGAGAAGCATTAATAGTCCGGAAATCCAAAAGACCGGTTGAACCAGTGACAAAGGTTATTCCTCTTCATCAACTAATAAACGAACAGTAGTCCCCATCCAGAGAAAATGCATAATTAATTCAACAATAAGGCTGCCTAACAATATCCAGTAAACAATTTCAGGTTTGAAATTTTCAACCAGTGTTACCGTATTACTGAGAATATTAGAAATAATAATAGATCCGGCCAATATTATTGTCACCACAATAATAGTAGTAAATGGATTCCTGAAGAAGGTTTTCAGGGATCTGGCTAGAGCTTGAAGAACATTGTCGCGGTAAACAGCAATCGAGGGAACCATATAAATAAAGAGGCTGACAATAACAACATAAATACCAGGCATTAAAATCCAGTCAAAGAAAAGAATCCTGCGGGGTGAACCTCCCAGCCATTCTGATAAAAGACTGGGAACAAAATAACTGACGGCAACAAGAATGCCATTCATTATAAGATAAGCTAAAACCAGATGAATCCATGAAGGGAGCAGATCTTTGAATTTAAAGCAGTCTTCTTTGGGGACGGTAACATAACTCTCATAAAATAAAATCGCCGCAGCACCAATCAATAATCCTTCGATGATTAAACCAACCGCCAGCTTGCCCCATTCAAAGAAATAGGGAAGCATTATAAAATGACCCGGGTAATGAGAAAATCCAGTAACCTGTTCTTCGGAGAAGAGACCGGTCCAATGTGACATGAATCCGTGGAGTATCGGTGAAGTATAATAGTAATGTGCTTCAAGAACTAACAGGTCAATCAAAAAATATAACAACAGCCATCCCCAGATACGTCCTTTACCAAATTGTTTTAGAGTATCCACAAACAATCCGATTAATCTATTTATTCCTGACGCCATACTCATAAATAAATCTCTTTTTTTAAGGTATATTCACCTGAACCGTATTACTGCCGGTCATTAAACCATGTCCATCTACAACAAATATTTTAAACCAATTAGAAGAAGGTGCTCCTATTGTATCAAGAGGAACTGAAGTTGATAATGAAGATTGACTTGTGATAAGTCCAACCAGAGCATCACTGGTTGTTACATTGGTGGTTGTTTTGCTTCTGTATATTCGATATGAATTAAAATATAATTCGTTACTCTTGGTCCAGTTTAATACTACTGTAGTCTCTGATGATCCAACTTCAGCGAATAACTCAACCGCTTCAGGAACTGTATTTATCAAAGTCGTTGCATTAACAACATTCGATGCCGAACTAAGACCAGATTTATCATATGTATAAATAACGTAGTAGTATCTTGTATTATCGGTTAAATTATCATCTGTCATATTGTCAACATTTGAACCGAAGAAATTAATCTGCTGCGATTGGTCAGATACGCCAGCTGAATTGCTTCTGAAAACCCTGAAGGCTGCAAAGTTATCACTTGTCGATAAATTCCAGAACAATCTTATCTCATGAGTAGACTCAGTAAGAGCTGAAAGTAAAACAGGTGCAGGAGGAGTATAAATATATATTAAATCAACATCTATTAAATTAGCTGCTGAATTTCCGGCCGCATCACTAAATATTCCAGTCACTTCTACACCATAGGCGTTAAAAACTTCCGGGACTCTCCAGCTCCCTGAATAGATTCCGTCATCTGCAGTAACATCTGGATTAACCCCATCATCAAGAAGATTAACCGTTACCAAATTACTGCCGCTGCCAAATCTAACCGAAGCCTTGCCATCGATTTCATCCGCATCAAGAGTGAAAGTAATAGTCTCCCCAACCTGGAAGTAAGTTCCATTGGCAGGAGTCGAATATGTTATCGATGAAATTTCAGCTTTGGTGTCAAGGATAATGTTATCCTGAAGTGGAGTTCCGGTTATGGATCCGTTCTGGAATTGAAGTTCGCAATAAACCCATTTGGTCCCATCGCCATCAGACAGTTCAAACTGGGTTCCGGTTCCGACAAATGGTATAAAAACAGCATCTGTAAAATTTATGTTTTCTGACAGCTTTATGTGTGATGTTTCCACCGGAGCATATATCGAAACAACAATGTTTCTACTCTTTGTAAATTCATCCCCGTTGGCAATACTGATTGAGAGATAAGTAAACTGCGAGGACACTGCGTCTGATTTATCCCATTCAAGACCATCGTTCGTGACCGCAGCAACTTTAAAATAATATACCTGATTAATTATCAGATCACTGAGATCTTTTGATCTTATCGATGATGAATCAATTAATATATAATCTTTGATATCCCCTTCGTCGGTTGATTGATATACTCTGTATTTAGAGACACCTGTACCATTGATAACATCCCATGTTAATCTAATCAACTGGTCATTTACTTCTGCCTGAAGATTAGTAACAATCGGTCCGACTTCAGGAACAATTCTATCCGGATCATTCGAGGAAATCTTACGCTCACAGCTTCCAACAATTAAAAGAAGAAGCAGAGTTATCATTAAGAATATGATTTTATTTTTCATTTCAAATACCCCCAGCTAAAATTTTCGGGTTAGAGTTAACCCGAACTGGTTGGGTGTTGCATTCGGCTCAAAGGTAATACCTTTGACTGAGAATGTCCCCCGTTCTTCGGGGAAGAAAAAGAGAATATCTATCAGATTCAGCGCCCAGACACCGATTACAATTCCCCCGGCAATTCGTCGACTTGTCTCAGCATCATAAGCCTTATTCCTCGCATTTTCCAATCCCAACTGCAAGGCCCTGAGTTCATCGACCGTCCCGTTTACCTTCACGGAATCATATTCAGCTAATCTGCGGTCATAATTATCTTTTCGATAATTATATTCATCATTGGTAAATAAGAAGGCTAACCCTCCCAAACCAGTCAAAACCGGATAAAGAAAGCTTTTTGTCTTCTGGTCAGTGTACTTTTGTCCCCAGCCGGGAATAAAAAGAGACCGTGCCATAGCCTTGAAGCGGGTCTTTTTCTTTAATGAAATATTGACTGTTTGAGGCGTGCTGGGGTCAAGAGTCACCCTGGTATTATAGGTCTCATACCCATATTTTGATACCGAGAGTTTATAATCCCCAATAAGAAGATGGGTAAAGTTGGCCGGAGTGACTCCGGTAACAATAGTCTCCCCATTAAGCGTTGCCTGAGCGCCGGGAGGCAATGAACGAACGGTAAAGTTACCGGTAGTTATCACCTGAGACCAGGCTGCCACGGGCATTATTATGGCAACAACTGTTGCCGCTAAAATCCTTTTCAGCGTCATAATCCTTCTATTCCTAATAATGTTTATCTATCTGATTTGTCGGCAAAAATAACATATAAATTGATCGTAGACAAGTTTTAAAACAAAAAAGGCTGTGGAGGGCCACAGCCTTATTAAATAAATATTTAGCTAATATTCTAACAAGCCCCTTTACCTGTAAATACAACAACTACAGTTTTCAGAATGATTTTAACATCATTCCAGAGCGACCAGTTGTTGATATATTTAAGATCCAGGTTAACTTTGCGCGTTACCGATTCAATATCAGAGTCATATCCGGTTTCGACCTGAGCCAAGCCAGTAAGACCCGGCTTTACTTCCAGACGGCTGGAGTAATTGTCTACTCTGGTTGATAAATCAGCAACAAAATTTGGGCGTTCTGGTCTTGGGCCAACCAGCGACATGTCCCCAATCAATACATTGAAAAACTGGGGGAATTCATCGAGCCTGGTTTTACGCAAAAACCGGCCTAATTTGGTAATTCTGGGGTCATTTTCTGTGGCCCATACAGGACCGCATTTCTTTTCCGCATCCTGAATCATGGTACGGAATTTAATGACATTAAAAGTACGCCCCATGGTATTTTCTCTTCGACGGTCCCTGGCCCGGCGCTCAGTAGCATCACTCTTCTGAAAATAACGGCGATCCTTTTTACGGCGATTTTCGCCTACCCGAACCTGGGTATAAAATACCGGGCCGGGAGAATCGAGCTTTATCAGGATTGGAAGTACAATATATAACGGGAGTGATAATACCAACCCGACCAGAGCCCCTACGATATCAAAGGCTCGTTTAGACAGACGACCAAACACAATTTTTACCTTCTCTGGCTTGGCTATTGCAGCCGGAACCAGTAACACGAACAGTAATGAACATGCAACAAATAATATTCCAAGGATGTATTCGCAAGAAAAAATTTTGAATTGTTCAATCAGGCTGATATAGCCAGCATCCCCTGCTTGTACCCTAACTGCCGGATTACCTGAAGTTACGCCATATGTGTACTCTGTACCGGACAGTGTCGCTGCGTTATTGTTGCTTACATTAGACTGTGAATTTAATTCACTCTTCATTTTCAATAAATCCTATTATTTTAAAAACCCACTTGCGCAATTACTAAGCAAATGCATTGCCAAAATAAAAATAGAGGACTGTATTAGTACACTATAGTATTTACTATTAGTAAGCAACTACAGGACAAGGGCATACAAGCCCATTTCGTAACAGATTTTTTATAATATTTGAATTTTTATTTAATAAATGAAAAAGTAAGAATATGCACTGTCATTAAGGGCATATTTTATGCAAGCAGGTGCACAAAAAACGTACTAAAATGTAGTCTAACTCCCATACTTTGATCAAAAAAAGGGCAGAAATTCGGTGATTTTACTCACCGAATTTAAATATCAGAGAGAATCTATGAAGATCTTCAGACGAATAATGCTCTGAAGGGGTATAAGCGTAATCAACTTCAAATTGATTAATTCGGACACCAGCTCCAACCGCAAAACCGGTTCCAAAAGTCCGGTCATCACTGTCAGGATAATAATTGTAACCGCCACGGACGAAATACTGGCCGGCATAAACATACTCAAGACCATGACGAATGACATTACCGCCATACATTCTTTTTTCAAATTCAATAGCTGTCAGAAGGTTTTCATTGAATGGAGCCACTGAGGCACCAAAACGAAATGATGATGGTATGTTTTCTGAAACCTGATCAAATTTCATTTTTGGGCCAAGATTAGTAATAACAGCGGCCAGGTTAAATATACCTATTTTGTAACGAGCTCCAAGATCAAAAGCAAAGGTCGACCCGTTGAGATCATCCAAATGCTGGTTAATGAATTTTGCCGTCAAGCCCAGTGATAAATCTTGTTTTACCCTAAATCCCAAAGATATGCCACCTGCAAAATCATAAGCTGAAATCTCACCGGTAGTAATACCATTAATATCGCGACCGTCTATATGACCATAATTAAGATAATTTACTGAGGCTGCGAAGGTAAGTTTATCATTCATGTTATGAGCATAGGAAGCATGATTCATTTTGATATCCTGATACCAGGAGAAATAACCGATTATAATTTCATCATTTTCGACATATGTCAATCCTGCTGGATTCCAGAAAGTAGAATTGGCTCCCTCGGTGACAGCCGTATAAGCTCCTCCCATCCCGGCGGCTCTGGCGCCAACATTTATCAGAAGAAAATCAGCCGAAGTTTCCCCTGCCTTAGGAGCGGCTACGGAAATTTTGCCAAGAAAGGCTATAAGGAAAATTAAGAATATCCATCCGATAATGATCTTTTTCAAACATCTTCTATACATTTCAGCTGTCCCTTCTAATTCGTGAGTTCATCCGTGTGAACTTAGTTATCCACGTATTAGTAAAGGCAACAGCGATGCCGGCTGAGGTCTGGAATTTATATTTACAAGAGGAAATTCTCACCATTTATTGCTTCTCGTAACACTTTACTGTAAAACAGCTTCCGTGTGTCAGTAACTTTCCGTTGTATTTCTGAGAGCTCCTAAAGTTCTTTTTTGAAACTCCGTTTTTCCTCAGTCTGCTTTATAAACGAACAGCCGTTTCCCTTAAGCAGCAATTCTTGCCCTTCAAGAAGGTTCATCTCAACGGGTTACGGCCATATGTTTAACTCTTAAGCAGAGTTCCTTTTATTTGATCGTAAAATGCCCATATTTTATTGCTTTTTACAACAAATTTCACTTCTTTGGTACAAAATTAAACTATTTTAGTCAACAAAAAACAAACCAGCCTGGAATCTTTTTCCGCACCTATAACATCTTATAGTTCAACCGCTTACGCGAACACAAACCTTACCGTCACGAAACAATCTTCCTATTGGAAATTCTTTCCGTTTTTTATACAATTTCATTGTTATTTAAATCGGATAATTTTCGTATTTGTTGAGTGGAAATATAGCTTTTTTTAACATCAAATAATGCCTCATTCCTTTGCATAAAAACAAGCTCAGCCAATGCCATCCCGGTTTGAACGGGAATCTATACCTTGTCAAGGCATGTTGTAGCAGGTCTTGCGAATCTGCTTTAGCAGATTTGTGTGACCTGCCACCATTGTCCGACAAGGAATTAAGTGTTGGGTCACACACACACCTTTGGCATGTCCAAGACCCAACACAACAACCTCGTGTGAACGGCAGATGTCCTTTATGCACTCCCTCGTGAACAGTAAATGTCCTCTATGAGCCTCCTCATGAACGGCAGATGTCCACATCTGCCGTTATATTTGATATAGAAGAAACCCAATTGCTAATTGACAAGGTGTATGTTTTAAGATTTAATAGAGGTGTGGAAAGTGCGATTGCCCCCGTAGCTCACCAGGACAGAGCAACGGTTTCCTAAACCGTGTGTAGCAGGTTCGAGTCC
>JBDRQG010000437.1:0-3547 GCA_043826475.1 bacterium | reverse complement strand
GTTGACATTATAAAAAATACATAACTGAACCCGATGCAATACTCACCCCGTCTAATGACGGCTGATAGCTGATAGCTGATGGTTGATGGCCGATGGTTAATGTGGGGATCCGTTCCGAACTAATTATATGAGATAAACTTTCTATCACTTACAAATTGGAGTTCATTATGAACCTTGGATTGCAAAATAAAACTGCTCTAATCACAGCCGCAAGCAAAGGAATTGGAAAAGCTTGTGCGGGCGCTTTAATTCAAGAGGGCTGCAGAGTGATGATCTCTTCTTCTAATAAGGATAATTTGATCTCTGCATCTAATGAATTGAACTCACAATGCAATACAGAAATTCTCTGGCACGAATGCAACGTTAAGGACCCTTATGATATTAAATCAACCATAAGTGATGCAGTTGATGCATTTGGAAAAATCGACATACTGATAAACAATTGCGGTGGGCCTGTTTCGGGTCCAATCGAATCGTTCTCAGATGATGATTGGGTAGACGCGTTCAATGAAGTTTTGATGTCGGTTGTCAGGTTCTCTCGCGAAGTCAGCGAACTGATGAAGCAAAATAACTTCGGAAGAATAATCAACATAACTTCTATTTCGGTTAAACAGCCGATCCAAAGATTAGTACTTTCAAACTCACTTCGAAGCGGTGTAACGGCATTTGCCAAAACGCTGTCAACAGAGTTAGCCACCTTTAACATCACCATTAATAATATTGCCCCGGGCTATACTTTGACGAACCGGATTTACGATCTTGCTATTGAGCAGGCAAAAGCATCGAATATTTCTTATGAAGAAGTGTTAAAAAACTTTTCTAAAGATATTCCGATGGGAAGAATGGGCAAGCCAGAAGAGATTGGGAGTCTTGCTGCTTATCTTTGTTCTGAAAAAGCTGCATACATTACAGGGCAAACAATAGCTGTTGATGGTGGATTTGTAAAGTACGTTATGTGAATTTCTTTATTTTATAGCATCTTGAATAGTTCGAAAGGATTATTGAGTAAGACCGATTCACTTAGTGTTAATTAAATGGATTATTCAATACTTGATGGGAAAAGTTAATATTAGGGTCGGTATTGACAAGGCAAGTAAAATAATTTAAGTTTAAGCCATGGTAACAAATCCCATATTAAAGATAAAGACATTACTTTGTTTTTATCCTGGTAACGACCAGAGAGAATGATTTTATGGGTTGGTAAGAATAGGCAGATCACTTGAGACAGCCACGTATATAAAAAAAACTTTAGGGACACATATCTAGATGCAGATATATTATATTGTATTTAGAAAGTCTTTTATAAAACCAGATTATATATTTTACTCTAATAACATACCTAAACACGATATAGTCAGTTTTAAGGATTACTCTTAAGATTTATAATTAATCAGGGAGATATTATGAAAAGTCAAAAACTAATCCTTTTCATTTTTTTTATTGTATTAGTCGAGAATTCCTTTCCACAGTTTAATCCAACTGGAGATAAACAAGAAGTTAAAGAAGTTATACTTAATTCGAACGAAGTTAAAGTAGTTCTCTTTAATTACGGTTCGATATGTGCACCAAATTACCTTGGTAATGTTGCTGATTTTGTCTGGAAAGGTTTAGGTTACATGTTTGAATTTGGACCACTTTTAACCGCGGAGGTCGTAAATGATAACGGAGATACTTTAAGAATTACAAGCGACTCATATATTAGAACAATTCAGGGTGATTATGATCCGACTGGAACCATTAAATGGGGTTGGCTACCTCGAGTTGGTTATACTAATCCATCTCAAGCTCAAGTTGCTACGAGTAATAATCCAAATTCTTGGCCATCTATATGGACTTCGTGGCCTGGTGAATATGGTAACGGCGTGATTGTTGGCTTGGATGAAGCTTATTATGTGATGGATGATTTTACCAATGCCGAATTTCCATATTATCCTTTTCCAGACGATACAACTAAAAGAGGTCTTGGCGTTAAAGCTGAAGTCAGAATCTACCAATTTAGTGGCAATATGAAGGACGCTGTCATCGTAAAATATAAGCTAACCAATGAAAGCCTGAAACCTCTCAATAAAGTTTACTTCGGTTTTCACGGTGATCCACATATTGGTGGTCCAGGTGATTATGCAGATGACAGAGTAAATATTATTCGTTCTCTACCCGGTCTTGATTCAATTTATTCTTTAGCAATAAATACAATTTATAATTTCGATTTAGATGGAAGAGGAGACGGTGGCAGAAAAACCGGTTATTTTAGTTTCAAATTATTGGAAACTCCAGGCAATAAAGATTTAACATCATTTCATCCATTGGTCTATACTTACTCACTTCCGAATGTTCCGATGAATGATCCACTGATGTGGAATTTGCTTTCCTCTGGAATTGATACTACATCACCTTTGCTGCATAATCCCGGCGATAATGTTATTAATTTTGGAACCGGTCCATTTTCTCTCTTACCCGGCGAATCAAAATATATAACACTTGCAATATTTTGTTCGGATGATTTACAAGATATGCTGAACGATGCTGTTTACATACAACTTCATTTTAATTGGCCGACTATAATTGATCTACTCGGGAAAGAAGGGGGAAGTAATGATTATAAAATAAACTTAATATCTCCTTCTTCTGGAATAATTAGTGGAAATGTTCCAATTGTTTGGAATTATACCGGAACAAATCCGGATGCAAAGGTCTTTATTGAGTGCTCATTCAACAAAGGGAGAAATTGGATACCATTAGCATTTGATCATCCCGTTTCTTCTTCGTTCAACTGGAACACTTTAAACTTCAGAGATGGCGTAAACTATGTTCTGAGAGTAGTTGCCTACAATCCACTGAATCCAAAAGAATATTATTATGATAATTCTGATCAAAGAATTACAATTAATAATCCTACCAATGCACAGCCTGAATTGGAATTAAAAATTGCCTTTGAAGATTCTATCGTAAGAATCTCTCCAATTAACATTGATTGGACTGCAGAAGACGCAGACAATACAAACCTAAATATTAAAATTGAATTTTCAACTACGCCGCAAGGACCTTTTACGCTCATACATTCATCCAATTACCCTTCTGGGCTCGGTAGTTATTCCTGGAATTTCAATAATGTTCCGAGCGGGTCGCCTTACTATCTTAGAATTTCTGCTTCTGATGGGGCGCTTGATACAGTTCTTGTTAGCAAAGCATTCGGCTTGCTTAGGTATGAAGGTTATTATCCGCAAAGTATATTTCAGCATGTTTCGGGCACTGCCACTCCAAACTTGAACCTACGAGTAATTGATTCTTTAAACATTACAGGAAATACATATGAACTTACGTTCGACGTTCTAAACGATTCAACAAAAAAGGTTAATGTAAAAAATTTGAATTCCGGTTTGTTTGTAATCAGTGATAATCTTCTCATACCAGGTTATTCAACGCCTCCTTTCGATGGGTTAAAACTTTTAATCGAAGATAAAGAAGTTAATATTAACACCCAGGATTCTAAATTCAATAGCCCAATATTGAATTCAACATTCTTGATTAAATATCCCCCTAATTATGG
>JBDRQG010000436.1:0-3779 GCA_043826475.1 bacterium | reverse complement strand
GCAAGCTCAGCATCATAAGTAATAATTACGCTATCCATATCATACCAGGGATAATTTAAGATCATGGGACGGATGCGATCAGCTTCAACAGAATCAGCATCCCCGAAACCGGTATTAAATATCAGAGGATCAAGATATAATTTATTGCCAATCGGTTTTAAGGGGCGGGTTGATGCGGCAGAAATGTTTGTTATAAGTGGCTTATATTTATCATTTAGATTTTCAAAGCTATAGTTAATTATTTTTAATGGCGTTTTTGAATAGTTCGTCAGCGATTCGCAATATTCAACAAGTTCTTCATTTGTATTATGAGGCAATCTTCCTCTTGCCCAGTGTGATCTGTTGCCGGTTCTAATATTTGTGCAGTCATATTTCAGGTTAAATGATTTATCAATATAAACCTTGGTCGTTCTGATAGCCCTGTTCTTTTTAAAATCACTTGCAGGAATATGTACAAGAACTCCTCCTGAGTTCGTAACCAGTAAACCCGAAATTGATTGATCAGGATAGGGAATTTCACCAAATGGGCAGACATCACAGGTGAGGTCCATCCATAAAGTATCATTATCGACAACAGCCATAACAAAGACATGATTAAAATTCAATCCGGGAAAAGTGGTATCAATGATTCCTTCATCTTTGGTTAATACCAATACAGGGTAGGATCGGATACCGGTTAATCTTAATCTGGAGATTAACAAAGTCGACATATCTTTGCAGTCGCCATAGCCGGATGATTTTGTAACCCTTGCATCGCGAGGCTTCCAGCCGCTTTCACCTATTGAGACCGAAACATATCTTGTCTGCCGACAAACTTCATCATAGATATTTTTGATAAGATTATATGTGTGGCTGGAATCCGAAGCCGCATTAGTGGCCGGGTTTTCCAGATAATGCTGTTTTGTAATAGTGTTGTACCACTGGCCGATATTTGACCATGAGATGCCTTCCAAAACAACGTCGGCAAATTCAATGCGATCAGAGACCATCAACAGCCATCCGCCCCAATGATTATTGATTTCATCGAGAGTGTCATAATCGAGAGGAAGGATTTTATCTGTTTTCCAATGGTAGGAGATTTTCCCGTTATCAACTGTTTGTTGTCGTGGAATATTAATAGAATACTGTTTACAATGAATTACCTGATCTTCAGGAAAAGTTAATCTCGCATAATAATTATTTACCGGAATATCATTAACAACCTGATATCCCCTGAGATAAAACAATGATTTTAATTCGAGCTCATATTCGTATTCAACAGAATAGGGATAGCCGGGAGATACCGGAGTAAAATTGTAATAGCAAATATCGCTATAAATCTGAAAACTCATCCCGAACCCGCAAATTTTGGCTAGATCCTTTTTTTCAAATTTACCTATAACATTATTATTATAATCCTTCAGGGTGATATGACACTCTTTAATACGCCTGAACTGATCCTCTGAAAAACTAACAAACCCATACTCCTCCCCCCGCTTGTTAAAGATAGTCAGACTATTGTTGATATGAATTAATGCCTTGTCATTTAAAATTTCACAATCCCATTTTTTGTAATTATAAGCGGCATTATATTCATTTTCATCATCGGCGGAACTGATAGTTGCAGCTGCTAACATCAAAAAAAGATATATATGGATAATAATTTTATACAAAAACATTTTCGGGTTAGAGAGTTATTACTACCTGTTCGGAATTAGCCTGTTCTATTTTTTCAAAAAATTCTTTTATTGCCGAATAATAAGAAGGGTAAAACAGATCCATGGTTAACTCAAGTTTGGTTTCGACTCTAATGGCATTTTCAATTTGGCGGGATACTTTGGTAAATTTACCCCCCTCCATTTCAATCGATATGTTCTCCGGCATTTGAACTGATTGTATATTGTCGAATGAATTGATTGTTACAACGCTGTGTATCGTAAAGGGGAAATCGAAATCTATGGGGTAAAACCGCTTTTCTTCGGTAAAGGGATTCTCCTTAAATCTGAATACAGGGGGGGTAACCAGCAGGTTGTTTTCAATTTTGTCGATAAGCTCTGAGGTGGAATATTCCATAACCAGCTTACCCCGATTTGTCTCCTGGTCCTTTTCAAAGTTGTGGTTCTCCAAATCATAATTTTCACAGGCAATGCCTAAGAAATAATCATCGATAAATTCTTCGGGATCCTCGGTTTCATATATACTGCCATAATAAGGATTAAAATATCCGCTGAGATCGGTCGTTGTAGAGCAGTGAGCGACACCATTGCTGTCTATGTTGACAAAAGTATTATCGAGACGGTAATTTTTAAACTCCTTGGTGACAAGGCTAACACCGCTTGAATTTTTTCCATCCAGTAAGAAGCCTCCTTTTACAAGGCACTCCGGGGGAAGCATACCAAAGGGACAAAATTGGTTAACCGCATCTAGAAAAACACCTCCGTCATCAACCTCAACATAAGCGAGCAGATGATTAAACTGAGATAGCTGGGTAATTTCCGGATGAAATATACCATGTGAACGGGTAGAGATAAAAATTGGCCAGGCTGAAAACCCAGCTTCTCTGGCCATCTCTACAAGCAAAATATTTTTTTCATCCGAGGTGCCATAACCCGCTTCCAAAAGCTTTTTTATATCGTCATGAGTAAAATAATTAAAATTATCATCCTCTTTGGTTTTAATGCTGTCGCATACATATTCGTAAAGGGTTTTTACTTTGTCATAATTTGATAGGGAATCAATTACGAGCCTTTCAACCAGCTTATCCATCCCCTTGGAATTATCGCTATACAGCTTAATTTTTTTAGTGAAGTATTCTCCAAGATCAGACCAGCTATCGATAAATTTCATAAATTGATAACGATCCTCATAAGAAACCAATTGATAATGCAAAGCTGCTGTATAATTTTTAAAGGCACCGGCTAAAGGCTCATCTTTAATGGGCAATAAATCCTCCAAAGTCCAGGTGTAAGTAGTGGATTTTTCAAAATTATTTGTCTCTGATGTCGGATTCCGTTCAGCCCCTCTGATATTATTGGTTACCGATGAATAGGTAAAGCCGCCGATCAATTTTAGCGTAAAGGAAGACTCCAGAGTATAAAGATCGTTTTGAAAATACCAGGGATCGAGCAACTTGAATCGATTATTATAGTTATCGTATTTATATTCCAGGATCGAACCATCTTCAACAGCCGGAAAAGAAAATGATTTTATTTTACGGGAGCCATATGACTTAGTATGAACATCCTTATCATCAATTTTATGTTTTTGCCCATCAGGAGTTATAGTTTGCGCTTTAAAGCCTTTTATTTTATCGTTTTCCCAATAACTAAATTCCCTGTCCCCCGCTTCGTCCACCCCGGCTTTGTTGAAGACTTTTATTCTCACATGATGAGTTGAATTAATTCCATCGACTGAAACTTGAAAATGGCATTTATCAAATAATATGACAGCATTTGCTTCAGGGTATTCTGTCGGTGGCTGGATTTCCCATTCTTCCGGACTGATTTTCCCCCAATCCTGACAGTAAATGTTTGGACTGATTGTTGTTATTATAAAAAATGCAATGATGGAAATAATAATTGATTTTGCCACAAAGACCTCCCCTATAATTATTATTATAAAATATACAATTGCGTCATTTTCAATTATAAATACTTCTGCCTATTTTAGCAAGATTGTATTTGGAAATTATGGGATTTAATAAAGGATATATTTGATCTGCCTATTAGATTAGGTTATTCATATGGTGAACAGCCTGTCCCCGATACTGAAGTTATGTTTAACATCCTGGCTCCGGGTGT
>JBDRQG010000435.1:0-16131 GCA_043826475.1 bacterium | reverse complement strand
TGTCATCGATGGGCGTCTTGATATCTATAATGGTAATTATGCTTTCTTTAAGGAGAAACTGGCTGAAAGAGAAGATAAGACTCCCTCCAAACCGGTAAAATCAAAAGAGGCATATTTGACTTTCAAGGAAAAATCAAAACGCATCTCAAAGCATAAAAAAAGGATTCAATCGACCAAATCAAAAATCGCTGATTTGGAGAAGGAACTGGCCGGTTTGGAAGAAGACATTCATCACAATATTCCCCGTTCCGATTGGGAAGCATTAAATGCTGCCTCTGAAAAAAAATCAAAAAAAGAAAATGAATTGCTGCATTTGTATGCAGAACTGGAAAAACTGGAAGGGGTCGATCTTGATTAATATCCTCTCTATATCCGGTTCACCGGTAGCAGGCTCTTCAACCGATTTTATCCTGAAAAAAATCGCCGATAGCATCATCATCGAGTTAGATAAAACATTTGATGCCAATGTCAGCTTTGTGAAGTTAAACGATCTTGATCTGAAACCTTGTCTTGCCTGCGGTGAGGCGCCTTCCCCGGAGTTTTGTTTTTATAAAGATGATATTTACAAATTATATAATAGCGTTGCTAACTGCGATTGTCTTTTAGTCGGCTCATCTATTTATTTTGATTCGGTCACAGCTCAATTGAAGACCTTTATCGATCGCTGCAATTGCTTCCGTCCTCCTGATTACAAAAATATTGACCCGGATCATCATTTTATTAATCTGATGAAAAAAATACGCCCCGGAGCAATGGTGCTGGTCGGAGGAGAACGGTGCTGGTTTGAAGGGGCAAGGAGAGTTATTGCCGGATATTTCAAATGGATCAATGTCACTAACGAGGGAATGATTCAATATTGCTCTGATGATTTTAATAAATCAGGTACAGCGGCAGATGATGAAAAAATAATTACAGAAGCATTACAACTTGGCCAAAAACTGGCCGGAATAATCATTGACAAAAATGCGCGATAAAAATATCGAAAAATATTACAATCGTCGTGCACCGGAATATGAACAGATATATTTTCGAGAGATGCCGGATAGAAGAAAAGAGATTGAAGACGAAGTCTTATTTGTAAAAGAAATCTGCTCCGGCAAAGATGTTTTGGACATCGCTTGTGGAACCGGCTACTGGACCGAGCGAATTTCCGAAACAGCTGCTTCTATTACGGCTTGTGATATCTCAAAGGAAATGCTGGATGTTGCAAAGAAAAAGCAATATCACTGTCCTGTGCAATTTGTCAGATCCAATCTTAACCAACTCCCCTTTTCTCCAGATTCATTTGATGTCGTTATTTTGGGATTCTGGTTCTCACATCATCCAAGACAGGATTACCAGAACCTTTTCAAAAACATATCCTTCCCGTTAAAACCGAAAGGCCAAATCTGGATGATTGATAATAATCCTCCAGCTGAAGGTCCCACCATGCACTCTCATCATATCGATGAACATGGTAACAATTTCAAAACCCGCTATCTTGACAATCAGGAAGAGTTTGTAATTCTGAAAAATTACTTTGAAAAAGATGAACTAATTGAAATATTAACATCCTATTTCAGGATTAAAAGACTGATTTACAGTACCTATTACTGGTCGGTTGTAATATATCCAATCTAGATCCACTCAATTGGACGTGAAATCGTATATCCTTTTTTATCTACAATATTTTCAGGAAATTGACTTCGAGATAAATTTGCCCTGCCAATTACAAAGTATGCAGTAGCATTATTTTTTAAATCTGATGAAAATCGACGGGGTGGAAAGGCAACAACAATCCTGTTCGTATCAGACAATGATTTAATTATCTGGATTGGCCTGACTAAATCACTATCACCTGAAATTAGCATTGCGGTATCAAATTTATTTAGGTATGAATCTATTATCATTTCTGATGCTATATTAACATCGGTCATTTTTTCTTCAGGTTTCTGAAAAATAAACGAACAGGAAGGACATTTTACATCTTTTATTAAATAATGGCCAAAGTATAATTCAGTATTCGGGAGAGTTTCTAAAGCTTCAAGATATTTATTCTGCCGCTTTTGTTTTGACTGATCTTTATTTTTACTAAATACCCTGCTTGTAAAATATTTTACTTTTACAAGATTTTGATTTGGTCTTAACAGATTCGTTGCTAAGGATTCAACATTTAGCCAATAATATCTTCTCCAACCACTTTCCTTCATCCCAAAATAAAGATTGAATCCATCAATATATACAGCCACTCTCTCATTATTTATTGCCATTAATTCTCCCAAATATGTATAAATTATTGACTTCATTATATATTGACAACAAAAGTTTTATTATTATATTACCGATAGATAAAAATAGCCCCCTCGCTGATAGTATCAGCGAGCCGACACCCTCCTTACCGAGGGTGTTTCTTTTTGTTTCACTTATAAACATCTATATATCAATGTATTAGCCTTTATCTATTATAGAAGCATTTTTCAATATATATCTTGCGTTTATTTAGATTATTTGTATATTTGTGGGCTCTGGTTCCAATAGTAATGGAACCGGTTTTGTTAATTTATAAAAATGAGGTTTTGTTGTGAAAGCTGATATCCACCCCAAGGTTTATGAAATTGAAATAACCTGTGCCTGCGGTGCAAAATATCCGACCCATTCTACCAAGAAAAGCATCAGTGTCGAAATATGCGCCAACTGTCATCCGTTCTTTACCGGAAAACAGAAACTGGTCGATACTGCCGGCCGTGTTGAACGGTTCAGGCAGAAATACAAAAATTTCGAAAAGAAAAAATAGTAACTTTTTTGTTACCATATTTATTTGCGGTGCGTATAACATTTCGTATATGCGCCGCTTTTTAATGTTTAATCATCCCGGATAACTCCCGGGCAATAATTGAAGGAAAAGTTTAAATGCCGAATCTGGATGTAGGCGGACAGGCTGTTATCGAAGGGGTCATGATGCGTTCCAAAGATAAAATAGCTACCGCTGTGCGCAAAGCTGATGGACAGATTCTGGTTAAAATTGATCCTTTTATCTCCTGGACAAAACGTAATAAAATTTTGGGCTGGCCAATTATACGCGGTGCGGTCTCGTTTGTGGAAATGATGCTGATTGGAATCAAGACCCTCAATTACTCGGCTGATATTGCCATGAAGGAACTGGACAAAGAAGAAGCGGCCAAAAATAGCGAAAATATAAAAGACAAACCCAAAAAATCCAATAATCTGATGCTTGGGTTAAGCGCCATATTTGCCTTGGCTGTCGGAATTGGTATTTTCTTTTTTATTCCTTTGGCAATATCTCAGTATTTAGGTGTCAACAAAGAAGCCCTTGGCTTTAATCTTGTCGCCGGGGCAATCAGGCTGGCTATGTTTTTAATTTATGTTTGGGTTTTATCTTTTTTTGGTGATTTCAAACGAATATTCCAATATCACGGAGCTGAGCATAAATCGATATACTGCTATGAAATGAACGACGAGCTCCTCCCGGAAAGAGCCGCCAGACATACCCGCTTCCATCCCCGATGCGGAACATCATTTATATTAATAGTTGCCCTGTTTGCCATTGCCATGTATGCCGTGTCCGATACAATTTACGCCCTCTGGACCGGCGCTGCACCGGCATTGCTGACAAGATTCGGTATTCATTTCTCCCTGCTTCCAATTGTTGCTGGCGGATCCTATGAAATCCTTAAACTCTCCGGTAAAACCAGAGAAAATAAGATTACCAAAATTCTGATTAAGCCCGGTTTGTGGCTTCAGAAAATAACTACCAAAGAACCTTCGTTAGCACAGCTCGAAGTCGGTATGGCGGCTCTTAAAGCGGCCCTCGGTATTGATCAAAAAGAGATCCCCACCGATAAAAGCTCTGTTTCGTCTTAGCTACTCTTACTTAAAATCAAAAATCTTGCAGATCCGTTTGGATTTTTATAATCTATTAAAAGTTAAAATTATTACAGGATAAAATAATGCTCGAACTGGTTGAAAAATTTGAAGAAAAACTAAAAGAGATAGATAAAAAAATGTCTGATCCGGAATTAGTGTCTAACCGAAGTTTGATGATCGAACTGAACCGGGAACGTCAACATGTGGTATCAATCTTGGAAAAAGGGCGTATCTATCGCCACGTTAAAAAAAGTATTGAAGAAGCCCACGAAATAATTGCAGCCAATGAAGATGAAGAGCTTACAGCTATGGCGCAGGAAGACCTTGAAAAATATCAGGCCCAGCTCGAAGATGCCGAACAGGAATTCAAAATGCTTCTTCTACCTCGCGATCCCAATGATGATAAATCAGCTATCGTTGAGATCAGGGCCGGTACCGGCGGTGATGAAGCGGGAATTTTTGTCGGAGATATTTATAAAATGTATCAGCGCTATGCTGACAGCAAGAACTGGAAGATGGAAGTTCTGAGCGGCCATGCCTCGATATCTGGCGGATTTAAAGAGATAATTTTTTCTCTTTCCGGAGAAAAAGTATATGGGCTGATGAAATATGAATCAGGTGTACATCGGGTGCAGCGGGTTCCCCTCACTGAGACCCAGGGAAGGATTCATACTTCAGCTATTTCCGTAGCAGTGCTGCCTGAAGCTGAAGAAGTTGATATTGAAATAAAGGAAAATGAAATCAAAGTCGACGTCTATCGTTCATCGGGTCCGGGCGGACAATCGGTTAATACCACCGATTCAGCTGTCCGCATCACCCACTTTCCGACTGGACTGGTAGTAACCTGCCAAGACGAAAAATCACAGTTGAAGAATAAAAATAAAGCGATGAAAGTCCTTAGAGCTCGACTCTATGATATGAAGATGAGCGAGCATCTGGCTAAAATCGATGCTGACCGCAGGTCTATGATCTCAACCGGGGATCGATCAGCCAAAATCAGGACATATAATTTCCCGCAGTCAAGAGTAACAGACCATCGAATAGGACTGACGTTGTATAAGCTTGATGCAATTTTGCAAGGGGATTTAACCGAGTTGATTGATGCTCTTCGCCAATATGAACAGGCTCGCCTTCTTAAACTGCATGAAAAGGAAGGAGTGATTAAATGAAAATTCTCAGATATGTTTTAGCTTTTGTAATTACAGTTGGGTTGTTATATATGGCTCGGACCAATTCGCGCGGCAATCCGGAATTTATCACTCATACAGAAAATGGATATACCTTTGAATATACAGATATTACAAAAGCATCTGAAAAAGAGACTATAAAATTATCGCTTAAAATTATCGGTCCGGTTTATGAAAATTTGAGACCCGTTTTCAGATCGCTGAAAAAATCACAAGATATTAATACTGATCCCAAAAAATACGCCCTTATTCCCATGAGTCCGGATGACTCTGCTGAAAATATGTATTACGCCCAATTGACTACAGGTGATAAAGGGAGCAAACAATTATATTATTTTGAAATTCGCGATAATGTCGGGGGACGACCCGCTGTATTTTATAACCCGTCGGGCAATCCCTTTGTTTTAAAATCTATTGGCCATGTTCCGATTGTAGTTTTATTATTGCATATTTTCTGCATGTTTGCCTCTGTTTTTTTAATAACATTGGGAGCTATCAAAGGGATTGAACTCTTGCAGGATAAAAATAATACAAGACCACTGGTTATTACCTTTGCTCTCGCCGCTTTGTTTGCCTTCCTGGGCGGCTATCCTTTTGGATTTATGATGAACAACTATGCTTTCGGTACAATCTGGGAAGGAGTTCCGTTCGGAACTGATGCCACCGATAACAAAACGCAAATATTGTTTGTCTATTTGTTATTTTTGGTATTAGTAGGTCTCGGTTCATTAACGAAAGGGAAATTAGGAAAAGATATTTTCTCTGCCAAAACATTGGGGGGACTGGGAATTATTGGATTCCTCCTGATGCTGGCTATTTACCTTATTCCCCATTCAATTCAGTTTGAACCTAATTTGACAAAAATTGTTTGTTGGGGATGGATTGCCTTGATTGCCATTATTTATCTGGCTGGTTTGTTCACTTCCGGTAAAAAAAGAAAATAAAATGGCAATAGATATCAGACTCCCACTCTTAATCGCCCGCCAAAGCCAGAAACTGGAAGAAGCCGGAATCGATCAGGGCCTGGCTGAAGTTGAAATAATCCTCTGCAATATTCTGAATGTAGAAAGGCTGGAGTTGTATCTTGATGGCGATAAGCTGCTCAACGATGCCCACCTAAAAAAACTGGATGAGATAGTTGAACGACGCGCCACCCGTTATCCCCTGCAATATATTCTCGAAGAGGCCCGGTTTTATGGACGCTCCTTTTTTGTATCCCCGGCTGTAATGGTACCCACCCCTGAGACGGAGATTTTATGCGAATCGGCAAAGGGATTTATTCGCTGCAGAAAATTATTAAAACCAAAAATATTGGATGTCGGCGTTGGCTCAGGGGTAATCTCGGTTACTCTGGCCAATGAATTATCTGATTGCTCTATTGTTGCTCTTGATATTTCAGAGGAAGCAATTAAGGTTGCCAAAATAAATGCAGATAAACTGGGCAATCGTGATAAGATAGAATTTCGCAAATCTGATTTTTTCTCAGCTTTAAAACCCGATGAAAAATTTGATCTTATTCTTTCCAATCCTCCATATATATCGCATGATGAATACAAAGATCTTCCACCTGAAGTTCTTGCTGATCCGAAAGTCTCCCTGGTAGCCGACAATGACGGCCTCGGTGCAATTGAAACCCTTGTTAAATTTAGCCCGAACTATCTTACTAAGGGGGGAAAATTGATGTTTGAAATCGGCTACAACCAGGCGGACAGAGTAAGCAAGCTAACCGAAACAGACCCTCGGTACAAATCTATCGTACAGCTTAGAGACCTTAATGATATCGACCGGGTAGTAATTTTGACTTGTGACTGATTATGCCTCAGGAAAATCTTACAGATAAAAAAATCAGGGCAAAAAAATGTATTCGTTTGCTTAAAAAATTCTATCCCGATGCCTGCTGTTCGTTAAATTATAAAACAGTTCATCAATTAATGGTGGCAACAATTCTTTCAGCTCAATGCACCGATGAGCAGGTTAATACCGTAACTCCTCTTCTTTTTAAAAAATACAGATCAATTAAAGCCTTTGCCGAGGCTGATTATGAAGAATTAAAAACCGATATATATTCAACCGGCTTTCATAACAACAAAACCAAATCTATTATCACCTCAGCCAAACAGATTCTTGAAAAATTCAATGGGGAAATCCCAAAAACATTAAATGAATTGACATCACTAACCGGCTTGGGACGAAAATCCGGATCAGTAGTTTTGGGGGAAGGTTTCGGTCTGGCTGAAGGGATTGTAGTTGATACTCACGTTGGCAGAATCAGCCGTTTATTAGGCTTTACTCAGGAAAAAGATCCGATCAAAATTGAAAAAGATCTTATGGAATTAATCCCAAAAAAAGACTGGATAATTTATTCCCATCTTTTGATAGACCATGGGCGCAATCTCTGTAAAGCACGCAAACCGGATTGCTCCAACTGCTTCCTTATTAAGCTTTGCCCATTTGGTTCCGATAGTTAAATATTTGAAACTAAATCAATCTTATCTTGTTTATAAATTAGATCCGTAAAGTATATTATAGAAAACTAATGCAAATATGTCTTTTGATCGATAATAAAGAGACAGGAGAATTCCATGAGATATAATAACATTGCCGAAGCTATCGGCGGAACCCCATTAATTCGCCTTAACCGACTTACATCAGCTTCAGACGCAACAGTTTACGCCAAGATGGAAAGTTTTAATCCGGGCGGTTCTGTTAAAGACAGAATCGGAATTGCCATGATCGAGGCGGCTGAAAAATCAGGGGATTTAAAAAAAGGAACGATTATTGTCGAGCCTACCTCCGGCAACACCGGAATTGGTCTGGCAATGGTAGCTGCCGCTAAAGGCTATAAATGTATTTTTACTATGCCGGAAACGATGAGTCTCGAACGCCGAGCTTTATTAAAAATGTATGGAGCCGAACTGGTTTTAACTCCAGGTGATAAAGGGATGAAAGGGGCTATTGCCAAAGCCGAGGAACTATCCAGCCGTGAGGGTTATTTCCAGCCCTTTCAATTCAGCAATCCGGCCAATCCGGAAATTCACAAAAAGACCACCGGAGTGGAAATTATTAATGACCTTGGCGATATTCAACTGAATGCCTTTGTTGCCGGTGTCGGAACCGGGGGAACAATAAGCGGGGTAGGAAGCGTTGTTAAAAAGAAATATGGCTGCCAGGTGATTGCTGTTGAACCGACCGCTTCGCCCGTTTTATCCGGTGGTGCTCCCGGACCGCACCCGCTTCAGGGAATCGGTGCCGGTTTTATTCCGGTCAATTATGATGCCAGTGTGGTCGATAGAGTTATTAAAGTTGAAAACAAAGATGCCTTTGAGACAGCCATTCGACTCGCCAAAGAAGAAGGTATAATAGCCGGTATTTCCTCCGGGGCGATTGTCTGGGCAGCTTTACAGGTGGCCAAAGAACTTGGTTCCGGAAATACGGTAGTGACCACAGTCTGCGATACCGGTGAACGATATGTATCTACAGCTTTGTATAAAGAAAAAGAATAATTTTTAATATCATGGAAAATATATTCGGGGAGTTATGATAGCAATAATTGAAGACATCAAAGCAATTTTTCGCAATGATCCTGCCTGCCGGAATATTGAGTTTTTACTCTATCCCGGTTTTCAGGCGATAACAGTTCATCGCTTTATTCACTTTTTATATAACATTCATATCCCGTTTATTCCTCGTCTGCTATCGCAGATTGGCCGATTTTTGACCGGGTTGGAAATACACCCGGGTGCAACAATCGGTCCCGGCTTTTTTGTAGATCATGGCGCTGGAGTTGTAATCGGAGAGACAACCCACATTGGGAAAAACTGTGTCCTGTTTCATAATGTCACCCTTGGCGGAACCGGTAAACATCAGGGGAAGCGCCACCCAACATTGGGAGATAATGTATTTATAGGAACCCAGGCGACTTTGTTGGGGCCCATTACTGTGGGTGACAATGTAAAAATCGGCGCCAACAGTTTTATCGTCATGAATGATGTCCCCTCAAACTGCACCGTCACCGGCACACCAGCAAGAATTATCAAGCAGGATGGTATTCGTTGTGACCGGGAATTGTCTCGAACAGTAATTGAGCCAAACCAGCACAACAGCACCAAGCATGCTGAAAAAATTATCCCCATCAAAGAGAAGAATATAAATTTCTGATCTGCAGTGTCAGGAATCCCTTCCTGACAGGAGGGAATTGTAGTATTTACAAAGTCGTCAGGAAAGGATTCCTGACGACGCAGGCAAATATAAATCTCTGATCAGATTTGTAGGATTATCTCATGTAGGGGCACAGCATGCTGTGCCCCTACGAAAGAATAATATTGCAATGCCGCTTACAAATTCATCCGCTTATAAATTCATTCGCTTATAATAATCTTTGATAGCAGCCACAACTTTTGGCGAAAGCATAAGCGCTCCCACCAGAGTTGGAATAGCCATCAAAGCAAAACAGGTATCAATAATATTTACAACCGTATCCTGTCCCATCCAGGCCGCTAACGGCAAACTCAATAAATATACATAAACATATTTGCTTCCGATTTTGAAACCAAACAGATAACGAGCGCATTTGAGACTGTAATACGAATATGAAATCATAGTTGAAATCGAAAAAAGAATTATAACCAGCGTGAGAATATAACGTCCCAGACTACCCATAACCGCCGTAAAAGCTTCGGCAGTGATAACAACCGCTTCAGCATCGCTGCTCAACTCACCTTTAAGAACCCCACTGCTGAGAATCACTAATGCTGTAAGAGTACAAACGATATTTGTATCAATAAATGGCCCCAACATCGCTATCAAACCTTCGCGAATTGGCTCCTTGGTTTTGGCTGCTCCATGCGCCATTGGGGCGGTTCCCACTCCGGCTTCGTTTGAAAAAGCGGCTCTTCGAATTCCGGTTTTTATAACTTCTGCAAAAGCAATACCCATTCCACCACCAAGAATCGCCTCTCCCCCAAATGCATTTTTGAAAATCATCATAATAATCGATGGAACACTTGAGATATTGGCAAAGATTATAATCAGCGCTGATACGATGTATAAAAGGCACATGGTTGGAACAACTTTAGACGCCACGACCCCTACTCTGGTAATCCCGCCTAAAATGACCATCCCGACCAGAACCATACAAACTGTACCGGTTGCTACTCGATTAAAACCATAATCAGCATTAAGCAAACCGGATAGCTGGTTAACCTGAAACAATGATAAACAGCCGATCATTCCGCAGATAGCAAACATTATAGCCAGAGGTTTAAAATATTTCCCAAGGCCGACTTCGAGATAGTACATTGGTCCCCCCTGATCGATGCCGTTCTCATCTTTTTTGCGATACATCGTTGCCAGGGTACATGTAAAAAACTTAGTTGACATTCCGACTAATCCAGCAATCCACATCCAGAAAATAGATCCCGGACCACCGACTGAAATAGCAATCGCCACCCCTGCTATATTCCCCATTCCGATTGTAGCCGAAAGGGCTGAACTGAGTGCCTGAAAATGACTTATTTCACCGGGGTCATCTTCCTTATCAAATTTCCCTCTGAGAATATCAAAGGCATGTTTGAGTCCTCTAAATGGCAAAAAACGACAGGCAATAGTAAAATATATTCCGGCCCCCACCAGAATAAATACCAGGGGTAATCCCCATGCAATATCAACTGCCCTTGCCCAGAAATTATTAAAATATTCCAATATCACACTCAGTTATTTTTGGCTATATTTTGCAATATAAATACATGAATATCTTTCGGTTTTATGTATAATAATAAACGTGAATAAAAATATTGATGGCAACAATAATTGAATTATAAAATATTTAGAAAGTATTATTGAAAATAGAATATTCAAAAAAGGATAAATAAAATGTCCGAAACGGTTTGTATTAAGACCTATCAATTCAGATATGAAGCGGAATATGCTGTTGGAATTTTAGAATCCAATGGGATCAGCGCTTTTGTTTCCGGGGATGATTACGGCGGAGCCGGTTTTCCTATTTTACAGACCACCGGAGGGGCGAAATTAATGGTTCTTGAGGATGATGCTGAAAAAGCTAAGGAAATCATCAATGAATATGACGCAAAATAATTTTACTATCCTTTAATCTTTCCGTTGTATTTTTTTAACCAATATAGTTTATTCTTTAAAAATAATTTTCTTAATTACAGGAGTTTATAATGAAATTCGGAAAATTCACTTCGGTAATGTGTAGTATGGCCTGTCTGTTAATCGTTGCTTTTGCGGTTACAGCTTCGGCAGACTCATATTTCAAACAACAAACCTACACCGGAGCAATGGAGATGATGGGGAACACTACCCCTGAAAGATATGACACCACCGAGACCTGGGTCACCAAAAACAGAGTTTATGCTAGCCTGCCGGGAGATTATGCCTTTTTAATCAAAGTTGATGAAGGCATTGGCATCAGCATAAACCATAATGACAGCTCTTATGCCGAGATTCCCCTTGATTTTAATAAGCTTTTAGCCGGAGCAACTGAAAGCTCGGAAGAGGCCGAAGAAGCCAAAAAGATGGCTGAGCAGATGATGGGTCAGATGGATATCACTGTTACCCCTACTGAAGAGACCAAAAAGATCAAAGACTGGAATACCAAAAAATATATTATGGAAGTTAAGATGGGTATGATGGGAACTAAGTCAAATATTTGGGCAACTCAGGATATTGATATCGACTATGAATTATACTATCTCGCTACTAATGCCATGATGGCTTCGATGCCCGGATTTGAAGATCTTGTCTCGGAGTTTAATAAAATAAAAGGGATTGCTGTCCTCTCCGAAGGTGAAATCGATATGATGGGGAGCAAAACAACTTCATCGAACGAACTTTTGGAATACAAAGAGGCTACTCCGCCGGCTGGAATCTATGAAATCCCGGCTGGATATAAAAAGATCACCATGCCCGGTATGGGGAAATAAGATTTTAGTAAGTTTGTAGGTCGAATCCGTCTGAGTAAATGACTTTCGACAACATAACAGATTAATCATAGTTTAAACCGACAACTCTCAATTGTCGGTTTTTTTAATGCTGTATCTCATTGAATGCGATGCGATTACCATCCATAAAAATAAAACTGGAACTTTTGTGCATAGTATGCGTGTTTAACTGGTAGAGAACACACATACCGTCCTGGTTTTTCCCATGTCGGTAAATAAATACCGACTTAAATTTTGAAGGTGGTGATCATGTATGAAAAAAGAGATTTTAGGCGCTCTGAATTCATTCACGAATGTCAAGCAGATGATCTTGCATCTACCCTTTCATATTTGGGATATTTTTCTTCCTGATACTCTGACAGGTCTGGCTCTGCTGGAAACAAACTTGATAGTGCTGAAGAAGCGTGAAAAGGCGCGCAATAAGGTTATAGCTATCCAGAAAGCATGCGGATTTCCCCTGCGGCCTAATGCCTCTCTGCGTGAGACCAGGATAAAAGCCCGCCTCGAAGACATGAAACGTGACGGAAAATATTCTGATTACTACGATGATTCTTACGACGAAGATTAAGTTTGCTTCCCGATAGATAGTGCTTATTGTGTGTCAAAACAATCCATTTTGATGAGGGGTGTATTATAATCTAATCCTTGACTTATATCTCCTCCTTTGCTATTATTAACCAATACACATAACAAACTTTGCAGAACCGCCTTTATTATAAAATTAATTATAGATCCCTGCTCCCGGGCGGAACTGTACTAAGGAGACATTTATGTCAAAATTTCTATCTATTCTGTTCATGCTGCTCTTAACAACATCTATAGCATTCGCTGCTGGAAGTGTCAGCCTTAAATCAAATCAGACATGGGAATCATTTACCTATCCTAACCCTGTCAATAAACCCGTACAAAAGAGCGGGGATGATCTATGTATCGTATTTAACCATACTGACCTGGATACCTTGTATGGTTATAATTCAGGCTGGGAATTCGGCAACCGGGTAATTTCATATTATGACCCGGCTGCTTCCTGCTCGCCAACTTACCCCTTCGAAATACAATCGGTCGATTTTTTCCTGCTGGCTATAGACGGCTCTTATGAGTGGCCGGTGACTGTTGATGTGATAGTTTATGATTTTCAAGTCGATGGAATGCCATGCTACGGCCCCGGAACAGAACTTTGCCGACAAACAGTCGTGTGCGATGAAGCAACCTTTGCCTTTCCCGACCCGGGCAATGTTGTCTTTGATAATCCCTGCTGTGTTGATGGGCCGTTTTTTTTAGGCATAGAATACACTGATTCGTTGACCGGAAAATATCCCTCGGTTGTTTTTGATTTCAATCTCACCCCTGATACCTGTGATATCTTTTATTATGTATGCTGTGAATGGTATGGCTCTTATGCTTACTGGGTCACTCCTCCCGGCTATCCCCTCTTTTGGATAAACGGCGAAACGCAGTCGCTCAGTTGCTGCGAGGATCTTGACAATGATCTGGTATGCGATCAATTTGACAACTGTCCCGGACTGGCCAATAACGATCAGGCTGATACAGATAGTGACGGGATCGGTGATCTTTGTGACAATTGTCCCAGTAATCCCAACCCCGGCCAGGAAGATACCGATGGCGACACTTTTGCCGATGCCTGTGATAACTGCCCCAATGATTATAATGACCTTCAGGAGGATGCTGATGGCGATGGTATCGGTGATTTATGCGATGCCTGTCCCAATGACACCCATAATGATAGTGACCATGATGGCTATTGTGCGGATGTAGATAACTGTCCATCAATTTATAATCCCCTTCAGGAAGACAGCGATTTTGATACTATCGGAGATTCCTGCGAAGTTAATTCAGGATGTGTTGGTTTGCGGGGGAATGTTGATGGCTATCTAAACGATGCCTGCAATGTGGCGGATCTGGTTTATTTTGTAAATTACATTTTTAAAGGTGGCCCCCCTCCTCCATCGTATATGGAAGCAGATGTCAATGATGACGGGGATTTAAATGTAGCTGATCTGGTTTATTTGGTAAATTACATTTTTAAAGGCGGCCCTCTCCCTGAACCCTGTTGATAAAAGATATACAGTCATAAACAAAAACAGCCACTCATAAGAGTGGCTGTTTTTATTTTATAATAACAAATTTACTTCGGTATTATCAGTCACCGCAGTGGCCGGGACCGATCAAACCGTTGTTGTAATCATCAAATTTGCTTTTCCATTTGTTAACCAGTCTCTGGTCATTTTTGCTGAGGCTATCCCAGTCATCACAGTTGTGAGTAGCCAGGAATTCATCAGCCTTGGCCATATAACCACTTATGACAGAGATATCAGCTCCATTAGCTGCATTCAGCTTGGTGCCTAACATCTGGGCATAGAGCTTAGTTATACCGTTGGAAGGATCACAGTAGTAGTGCTGTGATAATACGTTTACAGCCATCAAAGCGGTAGTAACCTCCATACTCTTCGCTCCACCGGGAGTTCCGAGCCATATTGGAAGGAGAGGAGTCACAACATCAGCCTGCGGACCAAAACCGGCATGAGTCTTCCAGAATCCGATAGTTAATGAACAACCATCAAAGGTCATCAAATAAATACCGGCATCCCAGGTCATATCTCTTTCACCAGCAACCAGATTAGTACAAATGGTCATTCCGGTGGCTGGATCGGCATCACTATCGATAGCATCGTCAGCACCCTGATCCTGCATAGTGAAAACATAACCTTCAGGAAGATCATCAAACATTACATGGTAATCACCTGGATTCAGATCTTCAAAAATATAGAATCCGTTAGCATCGGTTAAGGTAGTTGCTAACAACTCACCGGCACAGTTGTAAAGATGTACGGTCACACCTTCAACACCGGCTTCACCGGCATCCTGAATACCGTCTTTGTCATCATCATACCATACGGTATCACCCAGAGCACACAATTCTGGTTCTGAGGGAGTAAACTCAAACATAAGCAGTGACTGCTTTTCATAATCAGTTATACCTGACCAACCAGTATAGAGAATATCAAGATGGCCGAGTCTTTCATCAGGATAGAGCTCATTAATATAGGCGTCACCTAATGGATCGATTGTTTCACAGGTTGTTACTCCACCAATACTGTAGCATATTTCCATATAGGGTTTACCGGTAATGCTTTCACGACTATTGTAGTCGGTTCTTAAAGAAGTAATATTTTCCTGTTCAATCAGGAAACCGTAGTTATCATAGGTTCCACTGAGCCATTCCTGCACCAATGATGTAAGATCAACAGAATGCCAACCAACAGCATCAGCTACAAATGAGCCATAAATATCAGGTGTATAAGCACCGGCAAAATTATTCCAGGAAACATTAGGTTCATCCCAAAAACTTGTTATCCGATGGACATTTATGGTCTGTCCACTGGCTAAAACTACATTAATGTAAAAAGTTGCTGATTCCAAAGTAGCTCCCGGGGGCAGCATAAAATTGGCCAGCTCAACAAGGTTGCCATTTGACATAGGGTCGGCTGTTTTCTCTCCACAACCGACAACCAAAAGTCCAACTAACAGGATTGAAAATAATCCTAAAATCAGTTTGTTCATCGAATCGTCCTCCGTTAAAAAATTACTGGTTTGTTTACAAATTGTACTTAATTATAATTGCTGTAATTTATTAGTTTTTATTTATCTTTATTTGGCGTCCCTGCCGTATAAAAAACCTAATACTTTTAATAAGATAATCATCTAAATATAAGAAATATGTCAAAAAAATCAAGTAGTAATTTAATATCCGAGTTGTTTTCATTAATATTGTATAATTTCTTCTCACAAAATTGGACTAACATTATCTCTTATTATTGATAAAACAGACTAATTCGTGATTTGTTCATAAAATTATCAATAATTTTCAATTATTTTATGCTGTTAAATATCCTTTTTTATGCTGTCAGGAATTCTTAAAGATTGTCTCAATAAAACTTAAGCAAACTAGTTGGACAGGAAAGGATTCCTATCCTCGCAATATTTATATTTTTTATCAGTCTTCTATTGGATTTTTGTTATATGAATAAAAAATACGCCCAGGAGGAGTCGAACCCCCAACCTTCTGATCCGTAGTCAGACGCTCTATCCAATTGAGC
>JBDRQG010000434.1:0-9633 GCA_043826475.1 bacterium | reverse complement strand
GATAAAAAGTCTAGATTGTCTCTTTGTATAATATGTTTATTAGTTATTGGATTGGATTTGGAATAAATGGCTGATAAGAACCAGAAAATCAAAAAAGTTAAGCCGCAGGTTTTAAAGGGCTTTAAGGATTATTCCCCCTCGGAGCAGATTGCCCGCGAGGAGATGCTGGGGAAATTACGTTCTGCAGTCGAGATGATGGGCTTTCTTCCGCTCCAGACACCTTCGCTTGAGTTTGCCGATACCCTGCTTGGTTCTCATTATAACGAAGATTCCCTCAATGAGCTTTTTGGCTTTACCGGCCCGGATGAAGTTGATATGGCTCTACGCTACGAGTTTACTGTTTCTCTGGCTCGTTATGTCGCTTCCAATCCAACATTGGCTCTGCCCTTCAGAAGATACCAGTACGGTAATTGCTGGCGAGTGGATAAACCGGGGCCGGGTCGTTTCCGGGAATTTATGCAGTTTGATATTGATATTGTCGGCACCAAAATTATGTTGGCTGATGCCGAAATAATTGCCGCTATGGTGACTGTATTACAATCTTTGGGGATTTCAAATTTTAAAGTCAGATATTCCAATCGCAAGATTCTTAATGGCCTGATAAAATATGCCGGCATCACTGATGATAAGGGACCGGATGTCATGCGGATTATCGATAAACTTGAAAAGCAAGGGAGAGAAGCGGTTCTGCTGGAATTAGGGCCGGGGCGTATCGATGTTTCAGGTGATAAGATTAAGGGGCTTGAACTGGAAGATAAATATATCTCTGAAATTGATAAATTTTTGGATTTGGCATCTGATAAATCAGAAGATCCCCTAGTATTAGCTGATAATTTATTAGGCGATATCGCGGAATCCCGTTTGGGGATCGATGAACTCAGAGAAATTCAGAGTCATCTCACTAATATGAATATTGATTTACAAAAAGCGGTAGTTGATCTGACTATTGTGCGAGGTCTTGGATATTATACTGGTCCCGTATTTGAAACGACCCTCCTTGATCTCCCTGATTACGGCTCGATATTCAGCGGTGGAAGATACGATAACCTTGTCAGCCGCTTCCAGGGGACACAGGTCCCTGGAGTCGGGACATCCTGCGGTCCGGATAGATTGTTGGCTGCTTTATTAGAATTGAAAGCCATCAAATTATCCGACTGCACCTCGAAGGTATTGGTTACTATCATGGATCAGGATAAGCTCCCGGAATATCTGAAAATACTTCAGGAATTAAGAGGAGCAGGTATTGCCTCGGAGATTTATTCCGGTGATACAAAAAATCTTACCAAACAGATCAAGTATGGCGACAAAGTAGGAATTCCGTTTGCCGTTATAGCTGGATCGGATGAATTTGAAAAGGGAACCATCACTGTTAAGAATTTGTTGGCTGGTCGTGAGAAATCAGGAAAAACCAGTGACCGTGAGGAATGGCTGAAAGCTGAAGATATTCAGGAAACAATTCCGTTGAGTGGCTTGATAAAATATTTAAAGGAAAAATTGTCATAATTCTTCGACTGCAATCCTAAAACTTGACATAGAATCATATAAAACTGTAATATGCAACTAAAAGGGATGTCTCATAATTATGGGCATCAATAATTAAAAATATTAAAGAGAATTTTAAAGTAATTTTCTGCTATGACTGATAAAAAAATATTTGCCGGAATTGATATCGGAGGGACAAATATCAAATTCGGCCTGTTTAACGAAGAAGGAAAAATCCTGCACAAGGAATCGCGCCCAACTATGGCTGATAAAGGGGCGCAGCCGCTGATGCATCTGGTAACAAACATTGCCGAGCGATTATTATTTCATGCTGCTGAAGAAGAATACGATGTCCGCCATCTTGGGGTTGGAACCCCCGGTGCGGTTGATTTCAAATCCGGCCAGGTTATAGGTCCCTGTCCCAATATTGGTGGATGGCAGGGTATGGAAATCGGCAGTATTCTCAAGGATAGATTGAATATGCCCATTTTCGTTGACAATGATGTCAATGCGATGGCTTTGGCGGAATCAAAATTCGGTGTGGCAAAACAAGCCAACTCGGTTGTTTGTGTCACAGTGGGTACCGGTGTGGGAGGGGCTGTTATAATCAATGGCAAGCTTTGGCGCGGAGCGAATTATACCGCTGGTGAATTGGGGCATATGACAATAAAATTTGATTCTGAGATCGAGCATTCGGGTGTATATGGAAGCATAGAGGGTTTTTGCTCATCAAAAGCAATTATTGACCGTTTGAAAAAAGTTCTAAAAAAGAAAATGACGCCTGCCTTCGAGAAAGTTCTTGAAGGGGATCTGAATAATCTCAATATCCGGAAACTATTCTCTGCCTTAAAACTCGATGATGAAGTGGCTAAACAGGTGCTTGATGAAACCGCTTACTATCTAGGGGTGGGATTGGCTGGAGTAGTGAATCTTTTGAACCCGGAAGTCGTAGTAATTGGTGGGGGAATTATTGAAGGGGGCGGCGGTTTTGTAGAAGCTGTTGCGGTTGAAATTAAAAAATATGCCTTTGATTCGGCGGTTGAAAATATAAGAATTGTTCGGGCATCGATGGGAAATGATGCCGGCTTCATAGGAGCTGGCTTGTTAGGCGAATTTATTACATAATACCGAAAGGTAACTTTATGAATGCAAAACAATCTGATAAACCTCTAACCTACAGCCTCTCTTTCTGGTGGGCTTTTGGATTTTCTTTAGTCTTTATCCTTTATGGCGGGATAAAGATGGTCCTCGGTTTTTTGGATCACAACTATACTGATATAGCCCAGCCTATTATTTTTCTGCTGATTGGTCTGATTCTGATTACTCTGGCATTTGCCTACCGGGAACGCAAGACATGGAGCTGGTATGCTCAAATAGGAATAAATGGGCTGATAATTCTTCTGGCTATTGTCGGGTTTAAGCAAATTGAGAACATCATTATCATGATTTTGGCGGGCATTGCGATGTTTTCTCTGTTTTCATCTTCCACCAAGCGTTATTTATTTAATGGGCGGTGATTTTCTATTTGACTTTGGTCGAAAAGATAATTAATTGACAATTCCAACATAAAGTTGGCGCCCTAGCTCAGTTGGTAGAGCAACGGACTGAAAATCCGTGTGTCCGCGGTTCAACTCCGCGGGGCGCCACTTTTTTATCTCAACAGCAACATTTATAATTTCACTTTCCCTCATAAAATATATTATTTATAATACAAAATTAAAAATGTCACCTTTTAATAACAAAATAGATTAATATGAAGGTACTTTTCCCTGATCGGTTCAAAATTTTAGAAGGATTTATAATCCTTTTTCTAAGCTTGTCTTTTATTCTCAGGCTGATATTTCTGATAAGGGAATTTACTGAAATTGACAGCAGTCTCGTGGGTATTCTCAAAGTCTTTTTAGTCGGTTTATACTTTGATATAGGGACCATATCCTTTTTTATGACCATAGGTGCAATTTATCTATTACTCTTTCCCCGGCGCTTATATGGGAATTGGATTGATAAAATAATCTGCTATGTTGGCTTTATCGCAGGATTATTGATAATCTATTTTTCATTTTTTGCAGAAATTACCTTTTGGGATGAGTTCGGCTGCCGCTTTAATTTTATCGCTGTCGATTATCTGATTTACACCTATGAAGTAGTGCGCAACATCAATGAATCTTATCCTTTACCTCTGTTGTTAGGCGGGATTGGCGCACTGATATTGATTACGGTTTATTTGTTCAGCCGAGTGGGAATATTCAAAACGACCTTTAATTGTAATACTTCCTTTATAGAAAGACTAATTCCCACCGTGGTATTTTTAATTATCGCAGTGTGGTTCACGGCCTTTGTTAACAATGAGGATGCCGAAATTGCGGGTAATCGCTATAATAACGAGCTTTCCAAATCAGGCATCTATTCATTTTTAGCCGCTTTTAGAAGCAATGAATTAAGCTATCCTGATTTTTATGAGACCATAGACATAGATAAAGCTTTTAGTATTGTAAATGAAAAATATAGACCTGATTCTGACAGTCTGATATATGAAAGAAGAAGTATCAGACGAGTTGTCAAAAATGATGGCGTAGAAAAGAAGCCCAATATTATTTTTATATTTGTCGAGAGCCTCAGTGCGAAATTTCTGGGGAGCTATGGTGACAAACACAAACTGACACCTGTTTTGGATTCACTGGCCAATTCGGGGATTATGTTTACTAATTTGTATGCCACCGGAACGCGTACGGTCAGAGGGATGGAAGCGGTAACGCTGTCGATACCTCCTACTCCGGGGCGAAGCATTGTCAAAAGGGATAAAATACAAAACCTTTACACCATCGGCGATGTTTTTCAGGATAAAGGATACAATCTCGCCTTTTTCTATGGTGGTGACGGTTATTTTGACAACATGGATCAATATTTCAGCAACAACGGCTATAATATCGTTGACCGGGAGAGAGGTTTCCTGCCGTCAAATGATTTTATCACTAAAAGAATAAACATTGAAGATGACGAAGTGACTTTTGAAAATGCCTGGGGGGTGTGCGATGAAGATATTTATAACAAAGTAATTAAAGAGGCTGACAAAGCGCAGGTGACCGGAAAGCCGTTTTATGATTTCATTATGACCACTTCCAATCACCGGCCCTTTACATATCCCGATAATAGAATTGACATCCCTTCCGGTAAGGGACGGGAAGGGGCGATAAAATATACCGACTATGCGATTGGTAAGTTTTTTGAGGAAGCTAAGACAAAACCCTGGTATGACAATACGGTCTTTGTGATTATGGCCGATCATTGCGCCAATAGCGCCGGGAAATGGGAGCTGAGTGTGGCCAATTATCATATTCCATGTCTGATAATAAACTTTAATGATTACGAAAGACGGAAGATAACAAATCTGTGCTCCCAGATAGATATTTTCCCAACGCTATTTGGCCTGTTAAACTGGTCCTATGAGAGTAATTTTTATGGGGTCGACTTGTCTAAAATAAATCAAAAAGATCAACGAGCCTTTTTGGGTAATTACCGGAAAGTTGGACTGCTGAAAGAGGATAAGCTTTTAGTATTGGGGGATCAGAAAATAGCCAATTATTATGACTGGAACAGCGCTGACAATACCCTGACTGCTTTGCCCATGAATGACGAATTCTTAAATGAAACCATCGCCTACTACCAAACCTCTGCCTATTTGTATGATCATGGGGGGGTTGTGGGGAAGAAATGATTTGTGATTCTCACAGTTCAATTCCACAGAGTAATTTATAATTAATCTTGATTTTTGGATCTGAAATTTCCTGTAGTTTAATTCTGAATATAATAATTAAGCTCAATTACATATCGGTTCAGATCCTCCTTTGAACAGGAAATTCACAAGAGATACTAAGTCTGCCACATTGATATCATTACCACCAATTCCATCAGCATCACAAGCTGGAAGTATTGGGGGAGGGGTTCCACCCTTGAAAATGTAGTTCACAAGGAAGGTTAGATCAGACACATAGGGGCCTTCGCCATCGTTATTGGCATCCCCACAAATAAATTGAGGATATATTGTTAGATTATATGTCCGATTGTCAGCCGCTCCAACTTCATCTTCTATTTTAGCTGTAAAACTGACAATACCTGTATCAAGTGGAACTCCGTTAAGAAGACCATCTGGAGTCAGAGTAAGACCGGTTTCGGAAAGGTCAGAATTAAGATCTGTCCAAGTATGAACTCCGGTACCGCCAATAGCAATTAATTGGGTCGAATATGTTTTACCACTCTGGGGATTCATCAGTTTCGTAGTATCAATATGAAGTTCCGGATTTATCTGGAATGAGTATGTATTTGTGTCTGAACGTCCTATCTGATCCGCTACTATCGCTGTAAAACTAATAAGCCCATCAGGGTTAGGTAATCCCGATATTGTACCTGTTGATGATAATGTTAATCCTGTTCCTTCAAGATCATTATTTTGGTCTATCCATGTAATTGTTCCGTATCCGCCACTATTGATTAATTGTTGATTAAAAGGATAAAGAGCCGTCCAGTCGGGGAGACTATTAGTTTCAATTAAAATATCGGGTCCGCTTGAATAGCGAATTAGTTTTACAGCATCAATAGCCGCTTCAACCTGAGAATCACCCCCCAAATCGGATGCTTCAAACTGAAGCCGTACCTGATCACTGGGTGTGATATAATTATTTGCCCAGTACCTTTGTAAACACCACCCGCCTGAAGAATTTTCAACCGGGCCAATAGTTCTTACATTGGTAAAATTGTAAGCATTGTTATTTGATATTTTTACTTCAAAAATATCTGAGTAGGGATTGTTACCGGTATTGTTTGAATACCAAACAGCATATTCAACAAGGGTGATGCCATCAGTGATATCTAAAAGCGGAGATCTTAACTTGGTTGTTCCTCCATCAACATCATCCTGCTCCCAGTAGGTTTCTTCAGGTCCGGTAAAATAACAATATCCTGAATGGTCGTAATCTTGTGGAGCCTGACCATAATATCCATAACCGCCTCCTTCTCTACGGAGCCAGAAACCACTGAGAGCATCACCAAGTTTGAACCAGCCCAGATTGGTTTCAAAATTGTCATCAAATATCACAGTCTCCTCAACTGCAACCCCCGCAAAGAATGGATTTTCCTGATTCCCGGCATAAATTATTGTTCCGCCTGATTCCTGAGCTGTCAAATAATATCGCACAGTACTATTATTAGGCAAGGGAGGGAATGTTGCCTGGTACAAATCTCCTGACATATTAATTAATGCTAATGATGAAAAATTACTATTACCAACAGCATAATGCAATATTCCGTCACCCGGGTTCATGATCCCATTTGCATATCCGGTAATATTGATATCAAAAACAATACTGGATTCCGGATATAGCAAAGATGGTACACTATTTGGAAAATCAAAAATAAGCATAGGATTCGGTACATATGTTTCGCTTGCGGTATAAACCATCGCCAAACTTGCTTTTGTAATCTTTGCTAAATAGTTATAATCACAATAGGCGGCACTGTCATGAGATGAGTGGATACCCCAGGTATAAATCTGTTCTCCCAAACTTATAGTATTATAACCGAGTTGGTCGAATGCTACTCCGTCCCATACCGCCCTACTGTTGTTAAGTTTGCCATGGATATTGATTGCCAGTGAATCAGCTAAATCTTTCCATAATTGTGAATATACAAAAGCTTCATCTTCACCAAACAACATACATGTGTCGACATTCTCTTCGTAAGCAATGCAATCCAGATTGAGCATAAGCGTAATACTATCCTGTTTTATAAAGGCTCGATTAGCATAGTTCCAGGCTCCCCAGAGGCCAGTCTCTTCTGCATCAAACAGACAGAAGACAAAGGTTTGTTTTGTGTCAATATCCTTTAATACTCTTGCAATTTCAAGAACTCCAGTTGTTCCTGATCCATTATCATCTGCTCCTGGCGAAGTAAGGGGATAAGCATCCCTGTGTGCTCCAATTACAATCTGATGCATGGGAAATTCGGTACCAATTTTATAAGCAATTACATTGTTGCATTCTGCATGGACATCAGGATCAGCCCAGAAATTTGTAGCCCAGAAGGTATCGGTCACAATTGAATCATAGCCAAAATCCTGTAATTTACTAATAATCCAGTCACGGGAAGAATAATTTGAACTGGTACCCATCAGACGGCCATCAAATGCCTCCATCTGTTCCATATATGATTGGCAGGAATCGGTATTTACCTGAGAAATAAGCCAATTGAGATCTACATAATTTTTAGCTGAAGTCGGTTCAAAAGTAGGCGGTTCTTTATATATAAATTTCATGTTTTGTGTCTGCAATAGAGCAAGACCGGGCCATTTTAATGATTTATCAACTTCTGATAACTCAACCTGAAATAAGCGAAGATTCCCTTGTTCAAAAATTAAAGGGTAGCGTCCAACATTGGTAGAATCAACCTGCATATCAATCATGAGTTTATTGCGATCAATATCTGTAGCAATAAGCTTGTAATCCAAGCCTGAATTTTCTAAATCTTGATACCTCTCGAGAGAACAAAGAACAAGATAGCCCCCAGAGACCCTTAACAATGGAGCTACCCCTACTCTTGATAACACTGCTGCATCTTCGTGACTATTTACTGAAACCAGATAAGCATCGTTAGCATTAGCTGGAACAATCAGGACCATTATAATTAGTCCTATCCATATAACAAATTTTGTAATGTTCATTCACTTCCTTTCTGGCTAAATGAAGCACTTTAAATGACTTACTGGCGATATTGTAGAGAGATATAAGTGAGGTTATTTAATTACAAGAACATTTTGTCGTTGTAATTTTGATTATTATAATATAGTAAATTATCTTCTATTGGTCAAGGATATTGATAGCTGTAAAGTTCGCAGGCTTTTGATACAGTTAAAGTTAATTAAGGGTTGTTATTTTACTATTTGTCATTCATTTTGTCGGCCAAATACTTCTTCGTCTTTGCATTAAATGTCTCAGATTCACCGCGGGGGATGGAGAGGGTCTGCCAGTCTGAACCGCAGAAATGTTTGGTAAGCTGCACGATCTGACCTACATGGTAGGCATAATGACTTAACTGACGATTGATCGCTTTGATGACAATAAATTCTTCCTTGCGGATATAGACAATCGCTTCAGAATCTTTATCGGTCAATGGCTCAATAGCCTCAAATAGAAACTTCCAACCCTCCTCCCATCTCTTCATCAGGGCTACTCGTGAATCCTCTTTATCAATGATAAATTCATTATCCCGATACCGGTCTGGTTTCTCACCATCGCTGGTCAGGAAGTCCCGCCATCGAGAACGCATATTCCCGGCTATATGTTTAATAGTAATGGCGATGCTGTTGTTCTCTTTGTCAATCGATTTGAAAAAATCATCATCGCTGACCTGAGCGACAGCCTTTTCGGTCATTTCTTTAAGGCGTTTGAATTCATGTATCAGGTTTGATTTTAAAATTGAGGTGTCCATAATTATTCCTTATGATTCTGTTTATGTAATTTAATCCTAATTGATAGTTATTAAAAGAAAGAAATAATATACCTTTAAAGGAAAGTCGTATAGGCATATATTCCCTTTTTTAAATGACATCAACTTTCCTGTTGTTTCTAAGCAGTATTCGCCTTAAATATACTTCTGTATGACTGATTTATCTAAATTCAAACAGCGGATTATCGTTACCGGGGGAGCCGGGTTTATTGGAGCTAACTTTTTGCTTCACATGGTTCCTAAATACTCCGAATACCTTTTTATCAATATCGATTGTCTCACCTATGCCGGCAACCTTGTCTCTCTAAAAGCTATTGATAAAGCTTCCAATTATATATTTGAGATATGCGATATTCGTGATTTTAAAAGAATCAAGGAGTCTTTTGATAAATACAAACCAACCGGGTTAGTGCATCTCGCGGCGGAGTCTCACGTCGACCGTTCCATCATCGGACCCTCGGATTTTATCGAAACCAATATAATCGGTACTTTTAATCTGTTGGAGTTAGCTCGTTCAAGAACCGATTTGCCTTTTAGATTCCATCATGTCTCTACCGATGAAGTTTTCGGTTCACTTGGAGTCAAAGGTTATTTTACTGAAGATACAAAGTATCATCCCAACTCTCCATACTCCGCCAGCAAAGCCGCCGGGGA
>JBDRQG010000433.1:0-12101 GCA_043826475.1 bacterium | reverse complement strand
TGTAAGTTCCTGCTCTTTAGAAACTAATCCGGCCTTTTTATATTGTTTGACGACATCGGGATCATCATCTGAGTTGTCAATAAGTCTTTGAGCTCTGGTTAGAGCATCATTTATAAGTACGTTTTGGAAATCCACTATTGCATATCTTATCGAAACCTCATAGGTTTTATTGATGCTGTAAGAAGTTTGGCATAATCCACCGGTCATGGTGAGTTTTGTCTTCATCTGATCTTCTATATATGAATATCCGGCATAACCGATTGTTAATATAGAAACACCATGATATTTAATCAAAAGTTCCGATGCCAACCGTAAGCGAAAATCCTGATAGGGTGTTGGATCAAGATCCCATGCCGCACTTGTTCCTATACTATAACGGAATCCCGTTCTCTCAACATCATTGCTTGACTGTATTTTAATATTATTTGCGTTACGCATAAGGTGGATAAATAATTCGGGTTGATATTTTGCTTTTGCACCAGGATCAGCCAGATCGGATGGATTAACAACATCTTCACAATATACTTTCGACAAACCAATAGCGTGCGATGCTCTTGCATTGACTCCGGTGAAAATACCAAAGACATATCCCCACTCCAGGGGATTTTCGTATCCATTGTGGAAAGCGAATCCCATTTGTCGTTCTGCCCCGAAGTATGTAGTTACGATTGCCCATTCAGCAAATGACAGATTCTGGAATGATTGTATGCGGTAGCGGGTGAATGGTGCTTTATACTGCCCAAACCGAAATTGTAAATTTCGTTTTATTTTATAATTAAAATAAAAATCCATCAGTTCAAGCGATTTTGGCGCCGTACTCAAGTGTAATTTGTATGAGAGGCCTGGATTATAAATAGTCCCGCTTAATGATAATCGGATTCTTCGAGCGTTCATAGATAATTCATTGGTTCTGTCAACAGTAGATCCGTTATCTCGGCTATCAAAAGTTAGCCTTAATTGCCCTGCAAATTGGAATCTGATAGAACTGGTGCTATCAGCGTTATAAATCTCAAACGGACCCAATGATGATAATCGATTTTTTTGTTCTGTCTCAAAAATTGAATTATTCTTATTAAGAATATGATGATTATCCTGAGCTAAAACATTATTCCAAATTGAAAATACTATTACAAAAAATAGAATATTAAAGCTTTTCAATTTCATATTTATATCCTGCCAACTCAATGTAAAAATATTTTTTTCAAAATGAATTACTTTCATTTAATTTTTATAGATAATACAAAATTGTTCTAGTACCAAATATGCTTTGCTATCTCAAGGATAATATCCCTGCCTCTTAAAATCCCCACCAACTCATCATCTTTTAAAACAGGAAGGTTTATTAATTTGTGTTTAACAAGTAAATGAACAGCTTCCATAAGGGGAGTATCCATCTCGACGAATACCTGACTCTTGACCAGACTACTGATATTCTCCTTACTTACAACCTTGACCTGAGCCAGGAACATGCCGGTAAAAAATGTTGAGTACGGAGAATTAACCAGAAAAGATGGAAGGATTAGTTTTAGCAAATCTGAAAACCGAACAACCCCGAGGAATTTTTCCTCACGATCATACACAAGAGCAGTCCTTACCTGACCAGGTTGAAAATCGTGGGGGATTGGTTTTAGGTAGGCCGCACGAATGGTCTTTAATACTGTAGTGACTGGCTCATCAACATATACTTTCGGATAGACAGAAGGGGATGTCATTAATTCCGCAATAGTAGGTTCGCGCAGGATAACATCCTCTCCCTTTTCTAAAAGTTTTTTTACGTAATCACCCAATTGATCGATATCGACCGGTTTCTGAATGAAATCCACTACTTCCAATTTGATACCAGCCATAGCAGTATCGTAATCGCCATGTCCGGTAAGGATTAATACCGGCAGAGTCGGTTCAAACTCCCTTATTTTCTGCAAGGTTTCTATGCCACTCATACCTGGCATTTTTAAATCCAACAGGACAACATCCGGCCGGTTAAAATTAATCTTTTCAATGGCTGTTTTTCCATCAGCCGCCTCAGTTACAATAAATCCCCGTCGACCTAAAGTAGTAGCTGTTGCCTTCCGGAAATCATCCTCATCATCAACAAGGAGAAGCTTGATTATTTTATTATTTTCATCCATAACATACTCACTTAATAATTAAAATTTATGCAGCCGCCAGTTCATCAAAGCCCAGCAGCGGCCAATAAAGTACACTCATTAATATTAGTAAAATAAATGCTGCAATAAAACAGACAATTCCCACTCTCAGAAAATCCTTTGGTTCCAGATAACCGCTTGAATACACGATGGCATTGGGCGGTGTACCGATAATTAAGAGGTAAGCCATAGATGAAGCACAGGCGGTAGCCAGTCCCATAAATGGAATCAGGTCAGTGCCAGGTTTTGCAACAGCAGCAATGTTTAAGGTAATCGGACCAACCGAGGCGGCCGCGGGACCATCAGCCATTAAATTTGTCATAAAAGCTGTCACGATACTGCCTGCTCCGAGAAGCATGGCTCCCGAATCGAGACTAAAGGTCGCCAGACCAACAACAATCGAGCGAGCCATCCAGTAAGCTGCACCGGTTTCATCCAGAACCCGGCCGAAAATAATGGCACCGGCATAAAGCCAAACTACGCCCCAATCTACCTTTTCCTGGTAATCCCGCCAGTTGACGATGCCGGTTAGAAGATAAGCCACTGCCCCGGCAATCGCGATAACACCTATCCCAAGACGAATACCGGTCAAACTCAGTATTAAATTATTTTCCGTTATCCAACCCGCCAGCATTATAAAGAAGATAGCTATGGCGATGATCTGCTTGCGGTTCCACCCCCCCATTCTGTCTATATCAAGCTTTAATGATTCAAGGGCAGGCCGCAGATCTTTGATTTTGGGTTTAAACATCTTATTCAAACTAAGCCAGAGAATGGGCATCATGATGATCACAAAGGGCATCCCATAAATAATCCATTGTCCATATCCGATTGAAATCCCGAACATATCTTCCATATATGTCATCATGATAACATTGCGGGCTCCACCCGACGGAGCTCCAAAACCACCAATGTTACAAGCCATGGCGATTGTGATCATCATCATCTTAGCGAGCTCTTTGTCCTCAGGGATATTTCTGGAGAGGCTGTTACTATAAAGAATGATCCCGATGGGTAAAAATATTGCCGCCAGGGCATGATCGGAAATGAAAGAAGCGGCCGGTGCAATCACCAGAATTATTATGAATGTAACCCATTTAACACTTGGTTTGGCCAGGGATCTGAATAATGACAGACAGATGCGTTTATCCACACCGGTCTTCACGAATGCCGCCGCAAACATCAAGCTTCCCATAATGAACCAGCAGGCATCGGACCAGAACATCTGGGCAATATTATCTCGAGACACGATCCCGGAAAACACCAGTATCAACCCAATGCAGAACGCTACTCCGGGCAGAGGAATCGCTTCAGTTACAAAACAGGTAACAACAAAAGCAACCATGGCAATTGTGACCAGAATTTGCCGGGCTGCCTTATCAACTTTCTCTTTCTGCTTTGAATCAAGCATGGCATAGGTAAGTTTTTCATGTCTGAGTTCACGTCCCTGGGTGAGTAACTTATTAACTTTTTCCTCATCGAGAGATTCAATAAATGTCCTAAACTGCGTAAAATGCTCAGCATACCCCTTAATGCCCATTTTCCCCAGGTCTTTCATGCTCCGTTTCAGCACCGTAGCTTTACGGGCTGTCCCTTGCATCATACATCCCTCAAGAGCCTGGGCAGTAAAAATCTGCCACTGTTCGGCATCCATGGCTAATTTGCCGAATAATTCCTGAGTATAAAAATCAAGGACGTAAGTTTTACCCATTTGATATTCGACTGCTACATCCAGCATACTCTGAGGAATTGGCAACATTAGAATTACGACAAATAATATAACGGCAATTGAAAAACGTTTGTAATCAATATACTTGTCATAACCGGAAGCTTTGTTATTACCATCTTTCATCAATGTTTACTCTCCATATAATATTTATCTCTACTCATAAACTCTTTAATTCAACAGTTTTTATTCCGGATAACGACGGCGAATTTCTTCAATAAGTTTCTTCTGTTGTTCTAAAAGGTATTCCTGCCTGTTGTTATATAGTCTGCGAATAGTGGCAACCAGATCATCTATCTCAGGCGGCTTTTTAAGATATTCATTAGCTCCCAGTTTTATCCCTTCCATAGCCGCTTCAACCGAAGGATGACCCGTCAATAAAATGACTTCGATATAAGGATATTCTTTTTTAATTCGGCTAAGTACTTCCAATCCATTCATGCCAGGCATTTTTACATCTACTATCGCTACATCAATCATACACTCCTTTAAGAGGTTCAAAGCCAGTTCCCCGCTTTCAGCAATAGTCACGCTCATATTGCGTCGTTCCAGTACTTTCCTCATTGATTCCAGAAATTCAACTTCATCGTCGATATGCAGTACCCTTATCACATCATCAAAAAATAATGAAGGAGGTTCCTTCTCTTTCTCTTTTTTCTGCTTATTAACTTTAGATACAACATCTCTGATACATTTTGCCAGAGTATCGATATCAATCGGCTTTGTTAAATAATCAGCGATACCATCCCTGGCAGTGTAAAAAGCATCATCGATAGAACCATGGCCGGTAAGCAGGATGACAGGAAGGTGCGGTAATTTTTTTCGAATTTGTTTGAATACCTCAATACCATCGATATCAGGCATTTTGACATCGAGGACAACAACATCGAATTCGTTTTTCTCCATCAAATTCAATGCCGTTACACCATTAAGAGCGATATTCACCCGGAACCCTCGTCGTTCCAGAGCTTTCGATGATGAAAGAAGAAATTCCTCTTCGTCATCTACCAATAAGAGTTTTATTATTTCGTTCATAACTTACTCCGTTTTTTTTGCTTTTTTGTCCGATTGCAGCGGGAGAATGATACTGATTCTGGTACCTCTATTTTCAGTACTCTCAACTTTAATATCTCCCCCCCATGCATTGACAATTCCATAACAAACCGATAATCCCAAACCGGTCCCTTTCCCCACAGGTTTTGTCGTAAAGAACGGCTCGAAAATTTTCTCCTGTACTTCCTGAGAGATACCCACACCATTGTCAATAACATCCAGACAAAAAGTATTGTTTAATGTATAAGCTTTTACAGTAATCTGGCCGCCATTAGGAAGAGCATCGATTGCGTTATTTATGAGATTTACCAATACCTGCTCTAATTCAATAGGGTCAATCATAACCTGAGGAAGATTTTCGTCTATTTCTGATTCAATTTTTACATTTCTGACATTGGCGTGGCGCTCAAGTAAATTAATGATCTCAAGCATTCCGGGAGCTATATCAACCATTACTAGTTGTGATTCCTGCTTTCGACCGAATTGCAGCATTTTTCTGGTAATACTGCCACAACGTTGAACCTGCTTTTTACACCTATCAACTGATTCAATAATCTGCTCACTGTTTTCTGAATAATTCTCCATTTCAGATATTAGATCTGAGATGTTTGTCTGTTCAGCACTGATTATAGCCAGAGGATTATTGATTTCATGGGCCAGCCCGGTAGCCAATTCACCTATCGAGGCAAGTTTGGCTGACCTTACAAACGCCTGAGTCATCCTGTCTCGTTCAGCGGTAGCTTTATCAATCTGGTTGGTCAAATTCCAGGTGGCTATAAATGTTGTAATTATCAAAAGTACTACCGCAAGAATCACATACCGGGCAACATGGGTTATAGCCTGATTTACCGGTTCCAGAACAATCGCTAATTCCTGTTCCACAACAAGTATCCAACGATTGCTGTTTACCCAGGAGGTGACAATTATTTTAGTTGTATCATTTTGTGTGATGCGATGATCCTTTACGCCCGGATGATATTGAAACAGATCTAATGGAGATTTGTCTAACAGAGTTCCTGAGCGGGGAGTTGTTTGATAAAACCCTTCTTGATTGACGATATAGACATCGTTCCTTTTACCTGAAAATCCTGTTTTTACCAACTCATCAAATTGCTGACTATTTATTGTAGCGCGTAAGACCCAAGGCGTTTGTCCTTTCATCCCTTTGACTGCAATAATACAATGCGGCACCTGCCTGTAGCCAAGAAAGACATCACTGACATAGACCCCATTAGCCAGTACCTCTTTAAACCAGTCGGTCTGACTATAATTCTTATCCTTAAGCTCATATGGTCCAACATAAGCTAAATGATTACCATTAATATCAATAACCCCCAGGTCAACAAATCCACCATCACTGGATTGATTCAAGTCCTTTAAAAAATCCTGTAAATTACCATTATTGCTGATTGCTTCTAACGTATGTGAAGAAGCAAGTAATCGTAGAAGATTCATCCGGTTTGATAATGTGCTTTCGATTGCCTTGGCGTGGTCCTGAACAATGATTCGCATCTGTTCCAGTGCTTTTTGTTCAAGCAATTTACCTAAAATATTTCCACCACCCAAACCGGCTACCACTAATGGCAAAAGTGAGACGGTTAGTAAAGTTATAATGATGCGCCATCGGAGCGTCTTTTTTTGAGTAATTGTTTTTAAATCCATACAATAATCAATCCTGATATTAATATTTCTTATTGAGATAAAAGCAGATAGTATACCAATTTAAAAAACAATAAGCTTATTTTATTGTTATACAATAGCTTATCTCACGCAATATAAACTTGACAAATTCATCTAGTATATTATTATGAAATATATTATTTCATTATGAAGGGGTTGACTGTGAATAATATTAAAAGAGACTCAACTGACTTGAATAGAAATTCAAATAATAAAGGAATTGATGAATCCTTAGAATTCCTCACTACAGTACACAGTAAGAATTTCCAGCAAGTTCTTGAAATCGCCAGGAAGGTCGCAAAATACGACACCTCAGTATTAATTACCGGGGAAACCGGCGTCGGGAAAGAGGTTGTAGCCCGCTATATCCATATGCTCTCCTCTCGTTCCCAAAACTCCTTATTATCCATAAATTGCGGGGCTTTACCTGAAACACTCCTGGAGAGTGAACTCTTCGGACATAAAGCCGGGTCTTTCACGGGGGCTATTAATGATCGAGTAGGCCTTTTTGAACATGCGGCCAGAGGGACAATCCTTCTTGATGAAATCGGTGACATAACTTTAGCTACCCAGGTAAAACTTCTTCGCGTTCTTCAGGAACATGAGATCCTTCGAATCGGCGAGAATATTCCGAGAAAGGTTGATACACGGATTATTGCCGCTACCAATCGCGACTTAGATCTGGCAGTCTCTGAAGGTCGGTTTAGAGTTGATTTGCTTTATCGACTACGGGTAATTGAAATTGATGTTCCCCCTTTGCGTGACCGTCACGAGGATATTGTCCCGTTGCTGGAATATCTTTCTGGAATTTTATCAAAAAGATACAATTTTCCCAAATTACAATTTACTCAGGAATGCATTGATTTATTTATGTCATATTCATGGCCTGGCAATGTCAGAGAATTGCAAAATGCTATTGAGCGTGCCGCGGTATTGAGCAATGATGGCATTATCAAACCGCAATACTTACTACCACAGATAATAGAACCATCCTTTTCCAAAAATAATCTTAGAAGTTCTACTTTAAAAACATTAGCAGATATTGAATCTGAATATATTAATGAAGTATTACAATCAGTTAACGGAAATCGTACTCAAGCCGCAAAGATACTCGGCATCGGGACCGCCACACTATGGAGGAAATTAAAAACGTGATGTTGAATATTTAAATGAGACGATCTAACCAGATTAAATAATATTATTTTAAAAATCGCGAATAATTTATTTGAATCTTATTGCCCACTATAATACCGCAGTAAATTAGCATTTCAGTTTTTGATTGCTGTTTATGGCTTTTGATAGATTTTGAATGTCGACAGTAAACTATAGACGCACTTTTGGCACAATTTGGATTTTAGATAATCAGTAGTAAAAATGAATTTTTCAAAGGCCGGCACGATGATATGAACTTTAAAAACCAATTCAAAATAATTCTATCAGAGGTTGTTCGTGTCGTAACTATAATAATTTTTATATGAATTATAATTGATATTTAGCAATTATATACCAGGTTAGCTGAGCGCTAGTATCATCTTCTCGACACGATAACCAGACTGGTCTCCTGCGGCGAGTAAACGCCGGGCACTTTTTCGTGTCTCAGCCACGGTTCCCTTGGAAGACAACTGATTGGTTTCTGCAGATAACCGAGCGATAACGCATAGAGCGGCTGTCATACGCTCCAACCGATCCTTATTTAGCCAGAGAACATCATCGTACAGGTGAACCTGGAGATACTCTTTAACCGTGGTATTAGAGAGAGCTTGTTTGAACGACTCACCGAGAGTACAACTATCTTTGGGTGCAAGCAGATCGGAATGCATCAGCAATACAAGAACCAGACGGGAATCCCAATAAGCTGTGTCGCCATCAGACAGCCATCCCTCGAAGGCCTCCTTAACCGCCTTTAGAAGCAGCCATTGGTCGACTCTGGATACAGCAAGAACCGGAGGAGGCATTGAATTTTGATCAGCGCCAAACTCCCCGAGCCCCTCAAGGGTCAGCCAGGCAAAGACGACATGGTCTAATCCTGATGCCACCAGTTGCTCCCAGACCAACTCTTCGACTTTTGGCCTACGTGACTTTACTTTCTTGCTGCCAACAGATTGTCTCGAGCCTAAAATCTTCAATTTCGTCATGAAACCTTGGATCAGAGGTTCAACCAATCCGCTGGCATCTATATCTCGTCCAACTGACTGGTAGAAGTTCCTGACTCCTGTACAAACTTTGTCAAACGCCTTTGAATGATTTGTCAGCAATTCCCGCACCATAGCAGGATTCATCAGTTCCCGGTAAGGCTTCAAAATCGGTTCGACCTGCAACTCGCGGTAGACATCATGGAGACTCGGGACACCGGAGCCGCCCAGACGCCGCTCAAGTTCATGCCAACTACCATCTGAGTCATCTATGAGTCGAAAATCAAGGAAGGCATGGTACTGATATGCATGCAACTCAACGAACAATCCTTGTTCAGCCAGTTGACACCCGGAGCGGAGGTATTCCAGCCCAGACTGGAAATCTCTAAAGGTATAGAAGGAGTTGTTATTTGTGTTCAGTTCTAATGCCTCTACCAGCGTACGCCGTACCAGAGCTGTTTGAGTACCTTCAGCGATATTAATCGCAGTCGACGTGTGGATGGTTCCGCGGGTGGTATTGTAGGCATTGTTAAACATGATAATTGCACACTCCCCACCCGATCGATTGGAATAGGCGAACACGTTTTCATCAACAAAACCATCAGGAGTGTTAAAGTCATAGAGAGCGAAATTGGCAGCGCCGCTGAATAGATAGCGCCGCTTCATAAGAGGGAATATCTCAGTCTCGTGACGGTGTACCATGTCCTGATCCACAGTTTCATCCAAATATGAGCGGCGATACTCCATACCGTACTTCTCAGCGAATCCCTCGATTTGCCCATGACCGAACATTGGCAGTCCGGGCATTGTTACCATCATGACGGCCACACCATAATACTTGTCGCCCCGGCCAAATTGATCCACCGCTGTTCGCTCATCGGGGTTGTTCATGAAATTGACAAAGCGCTTGAGTACCTCCGGACTGAACTCCAGGACATTCTTGATAGTAGTTCGGTAATTAGCGTTGTCCTCCGTATGGAGCATATTCATGAAGGCGCTGTTATAAACGCGGTGCATACCCAGAGTGCGGACAAAGTACCCTTCCATCAGCCAGAAGGCTTCGGCCAGGAGAAGAGTGTCCGGTAACTCCTGAGCTACCCGATCAACCACCTCTCGCCAGAATTCCTTAGACATAACTTTATCGAATTCATCCCGGGTCATGCCAGACCCAGCACGAGAAGGGATGGCTCCACCGTCTCCCGGTTGAGGGAACCAGAGCCTCTGAAAATGCTTCTTCGCCAATGTCATAGCAGCATCAAAGCGGATAATCGGAAACTTACGCGCTACATGGAGAATCATTTGGATAACCGCTTCGCGCAACTCAGGAATCAGGAAATTCAACTGGGCGGTGTCGTTCCATGGCATACTGGTGCCGTCGTTGCCGTGATAGATGTATTTCACTTCACCGGTTAATCGATCAATTCGTTTAAAAACGACCGCAGCATCGCGATGCTGCCAATAACCATCCTCAATTTGAATACAGACACGCTCATCCTCGGACAAATCAACTCCTGTGTATTGATAAGCTGGAAATGGTGGAAAGTCGCATTGCATAAACCACTGAGGGTGCTCGACAACCCACTTTGAGTAAATCCCCATGTGATTGGGGACCATGTCGCTGGCCAGCCGTATGCCCCGTTGCCAGGCTCGGTGCTTCAGTTGTTGAAAGGCCTCTTCCCCACCCAAATCGTTTGCAATGACATAATCATAGAGTGAGTAGGCGGACGATGCCGCTTCCGGGTTTCCCATGATCTGCTTTATGCGACGGGATGCGGACGATCGTTCCCAGATACCGATTAGCCACAGTCCGGTTATTCCCCATGTTGCAAGTCGGTCCAGTTCCTCGTCGGGGATATCACTCAACAGGCGGATGTCCCGCTGGTACTTGATTGAGAGCTGATACAGCCAGACATAGACACTCTTAGCAATTAAGATGGTATTGGACATCCAATCTGCATCCTCGCTGAAAGCGGACGTTTCGGCATAATCGAGATACTTTCGGTGGATGTCACGGTCGAAACGGAGCGGCTCAATCGTGCCTGCACCCATACCGCGCAACGTTTGCTCTTCCTCAAGTATATCAAGGGCTAACTGGGCTCTCTCCAGAAGATCCTGGGGAAGAAAATGCGCCCAGTGAGTGCGAATGTAATTGACCTGGTCTTTCAGGGACGTGGGATATGCCCGGATAGGTGCATACAAACTTTTAAAAAGGGTAATACCCAAAGGCGTGAAAGGGGGCTGCGTCTCGAAAAACTTCTCCAATCCATTCACCATGGGAACAAAAGGGGACTCAGTCTTTAAGTCTTTGTCATCGAATAGCACTCGAAACGTTCTAAACGCTGGGTTCGAGGAAGACAGAGACAGGAGAATTATCTCACGCACAATCCTGTCAAAGGACAGGGGAGTTTTCATTGCCTTGTCAAAATATTCCATTTCGGTCTGACTACCCTGAAGAACTGCAACCGGAGGAAAAAGCCTGACAAACGATGGTAGAGGTTGGAATGATGCTGCTTGACCAATCTGCCTAGCAGTCAGATCAAGACCGGTGCGTATCACACCGGGCTGTTCATTTTGACTATAAATCTCAACAATATACCGAAAAACATCAACGATGAAGCTAACGGAGGCGAGTTCCCCGCCATGAATCGGGTCAAAATACTGAGCGCTTTCTGATCTCCTCTCGTTGACTCTATCAGCCAGCCGTCGCAATTGATAGATTTCGATTCCGGCTATATCAAGAGGAGCCGATCCTGTGAATTCCGGCAGGTCCAGCCAATCCCATGACTTTCGGGAAATCTGAAACCCAAACTGACAGTAGCTTCTAAGAACTGATAATAGATCTGATCGAACAGATGACATAGATCTCCTGAAAACAACTTACAAATTGGACTCGCTGGCACTCGTCCTATTCCTACACGGTATTTGTGATCTCATGCCAAAACCATGCAAGGAAGTACGCATCAGTGAGTAGCGTAATCGTTTTGCAAAATAAACAAACTCCTGTACCCCGTCAAGTTTAAGTTCCAAAAACACCAACATCTTCAGATTTATCCAGGATTGAGAAGAATTCCTGGCTGGTATTATGAAATTAGATTTTGGTACCTGGATATATTACTTAATCTGAAAATAAAGCTGTTTTGGGATTAGTTGGAAGTATTCTTTTGAGGTAACGATTCCATCATTTATTAGATCATTATATGGTAGCTAACAGGTATAATTTTTTTATGGTTATAATTCATTTAATTATAATAATTAAAATGCCGAAGGGGGGACTCGAACCCCCACGACCTTGCGATCACTGCGCCCTGAACGCAGCGCGTCTACCAGTTTCACCACTTCGGCAATATAAATTTAATGACTATA
>JBDRQG010000432.1:0-2719 GCA_043826475.1 bacterium | reverse complement strand
CTTCCGTTATCCGAAAATGTCCCAAAATTTTCCATTGGTATATATCAACACCCGAAATTTTTACTCCATTAAGAACATCCTGCTCATTGGTCTTGCCGGTAAAGACACCCGGGAAATAACTCATATTATGAATCACCAACGGTCTTAAACCATCCTCGCTTCTTTTATCCGAAATTATACCGATATGAAAATGATCTCTTGAGCCAATATCCCAGATTACAATATCCCCGGCCCTCCAATTTTTACAGCTATCATCGGTATCCATCTTTAACTTAGTATAATTTCTATTAAAATATTTAAGGAGTACCCACACCCGTCGGTGATCAATATATTTATCAACGGTTTCAATGCCGTAGTGCTCTTTATTTTCGACAATATCTTCATGGACTATTTTCTGGAGATCATATCCAGCCTTTCGCAAGGCACGAATAACCAAATCGGTGCAAACCCCTTCTTTCGGATTAACATCGCCATTGGGATAAACGTTATGCTCATATCTTATTCCATCGCGATAGTGTGTGCCAAAATACCGACTCAGCATGGTTGTATTATATTCGGTTTCATTCGCAATTTCTTTTCGGGCTCCCTCTACAATCATTTGGGCAATAGCACTATCTTTGGCAAAGGAATCCGTATCGGCCATGGCCGATGATATAAAAAATACAAAATAGAATAATGAAATGATGCAATGCCGCTTAAATTTCATTTCATACATCTCCAAGCGTCCGATAAATATTTAAAATTTGACCGGCAGATGATTCCCATGTGAATTGGCGAGCGTGATGGTAGGCTTTTTCTATCTGCTCATTATCAACCTGAAGTACTCTTTTAATCCCCTCGGCGATACTATCCGTATCGCAGGGGTTTACCTGAACAGCCAAACCGTCTGATATTTCAGGAGCCGAACCTTTATTGCCGATCATTACCGGTGTCCGACAAAGCATCGCTTCAATAATGGGGATTCCGAATCCTTCATAGAAAGTTGGAAATACGAACGCCTTGGCCATATTATATAACGACGGCAAAACACTATCCGGCACATATCCGGTCAATATCACATGCTCCTTTAATCCCAATTTATCTATCAATCCGATAATATTATCCATACCCGGTCCGGTACCGCCGGCCAGAACCAGATCATAATCCTTATAGGTTCCTGATTGATAATAAGCTTGAATCAGACCAAGGCAATTTTTGCGGTAAGAAATGACTCCGACGAAGAGAAGATACTCGCGTTTTATTTTGAATAGGGTCTTTAATTCGTCCCGATCCAATAATGGCTTATTATTATCAAAGTAAATCGGCTCAATGCCGGGATACACGGTAAATATATTATTTTCGTGGAAATTGAAAAATTTTAAGAAGTCACTTTTGGTACTTTGACTGATAACGATTATAGCATCGGCTCGTTTGGCGCAATTTTTCATCTTTTCCCATTTGATATCATAAAACGATTTTGAAGTTCTTATATGTTTTTTGTTTTCCTTAATAAATATCGTCAGGTCATAGACGGTTGCCATTTTAATTGTCCTTTTCCAATCTACAACTGTGGTATCGGTACTATGGACAATTTCATATTTTCTATTGCGAAATAAACTGTTCCCCAGAAACCAGTGGACATTACTATTATCGGGAAGATATCTAAGATCGCGTTTTTTAAATCTTGATAATCGATATAAAAGATCAATTTCAAATTGTGTTCCCATCTCCGGACGAGCTAGAAGGGAGTCAATCAGATTTTTCGTGTATCGAGCAATTCCGGTCGGAGTGGCGTTGCAGACCGGCGAGGCATCAATTCCAATTGCGGTTTTTTCTTGGCTGTCAGTCATTCAGATTTCTTTTAATAAAAATTTCAATTCCATTCAAATAGCAATCACCGGATAATAAGAAACCATCATTATGGTTGCCGGTTATTTCCAAAAACTGTTTTGGCTCCGGCGCCGATTGATATATTTCCCGCCCGTGATGAAACGGAATGATATCATCTTCCGGACTGTGGACAACCAAGATCGGGCATTTGACTTTCCTGATATAACTGGCCGTATTGTAATTAAATCGGGAAATTAATTTTATCGGGAAGAACGGATATAATTCTCCACCGAGACTTTTAACCGATTTAAAGGCCGATTCAATTATCAAACCAGCCGGCGAAACTTCCCGTGCCAGATGAGCCGCAATCGCACCGCCGAGAGAACGACCGATAATTATTATTTTACTCCCAACTATCCCTTTTTCCGCAACCAGATAATTCCAGGCCGCACGGGCATCCTTATAGGTTCCCTTTTCTGAAGGCTCACCGTCGCTCCTTCCATAACCACGATAGTCAAAGATAAAAATAGACAAGCCCATTTCATTAAAAAGCCGGATTGTCTCCAGTCGGCCCGAAATATTTCCGCCATTGCCATGACAAAAAAGTATCGTTCCGATAGAGTTTTCAGCCGGGATAAACCATCCGTTAAGCCCGGTATTATCCTCGGCGTAAAAGGTAATATCATCAAAGGCCAGTCCAATATTTGTTGGGGTTAAATTAATATCAGGTGAAGGCAAATAAATCATTTTGGCCTGATTAACCGCCAGATACACGACGAGTCCCAAATATATTACGGCTGCGCCGATTCCGATTGTCCCCAATATCATCACTAGTTTATTCATCTTACAAATATGAAGGTTTTGGCCTCTTAGTTATAAGATATATATAACATATATTTTAGCCAGAATA
>JBDRQG010000431.1:0-4401 GCA_043826475.1 bacterium | reverse complement strand
GTATTGTGATACTGGATGCCGGATTGGTGTCCGTCATAACAGGATAAAATAAAATCCATTTATTAATTATTACTTCGGCAATTAAACATGACCATTAAGTTCTCACAAAGCCCATATTTACTGCAAATGGATAGTTGGAATGGCTGTATTTATTTGCCGGTGTAATAACTGATGATCAAATATTTGTATAATATGCCATGAAAGTACTGGAAAGCAAAGTTGATTTTTTAGGATCAGCTAAATTTTCATCAAAATATGGCTTAATATCACAAATTATATTACTTGCCGAGATTAAGCGATGCATGACATTACCGCAATCTGGACAAAAAAGGTCCATTTCATCAATTTTGGCCCAAATATCCGGTTTTTTGCCGCATTTTGAGCAATTATAATCATATAAAGGCATTTATCTACTCCAAAAAAAATCAGGATGTTCTAATTTATTATATATTAGTTTTTCCTGTAATTGCTCTTGTATGTTGTCGTATATCACTTTATAAGTCTCATTGCTTAGATATTCACCATTTGTAGGCCACCGACTATCAATCCAAATATTAAAGCCTATTGACCTCAACCATCTTGCAGTTTCATATATCATTTGGATGGCATCTGGGGGGGCGATACTTTTATTTATCATTGGATTCCTCCCCGGATATTATTAATCCCTGCCGCAGCCCCCGGTCCTATCGCCTGCGGGTTCTGTTGCATTACATTAGGTTGACTCCCTTGTTGTCCTGGCATTGGCATCTGACCACTCATAATCTGTTGGGCTATCTGCCCTAATTCTTTAATCATGTTTTCATCGTAGATATGATGCAGTTCAGCCATTTTCTTCATTAAACTTGGCGACAAAGCCAACTGCGGGGCTTGGGCAATTAAACCCAAAAATGCCATCCATTGCGCCCGTTCAATCTCCGGGAGTTGCGGGGTAGTCGCCCCTACATTAATACTATATTGATACTCCCCAGCAATATCCTCATAATCCTGTGTCTTAACCAGTGCCCAATATTCTCCATCTGGCCCGCCTGATACCTTGACCGCTTGATCTTTGGTTATATTAGCCTGTACCACTTGGTCAATTTTTCGACCTACTTCAGTGATAAAATCCATCACCATCCCGATCTTATCACCTTCACGCATCTGAGTTCGTTTTTCAATGATGCCAGCCTCGGTAGCTGAGTCAACCCCGGTTCCGGCTCCCTTCTGGTTACTCCCGACTGCCAACTCCTGAAAATCCTGATTAAGAAAATTCAATTCCATAATATGCATCTGGTCAAGAGGCGCATCTTGAATCGGAGTAACAGAGTTCTGAGGTTGATTTTTTAAAAGCACCGTACCATCATCACCATCCTCAAGTTTGGTAGCAGACGCTTCAGGATCATCAAATGCCGGTGCATAAACCTCATACTTCCTGTTAAATCGCTTGCGATGCTGCACCATCTTAGTGCGGATATCATTAGTCGCCCGTTGTGCATCTAATAATTGGCTTACTGGTGGGATAGGATACCAGGATGCATCCCTGGTAATAAATCGCAAATCCGAAAACGGGTCTTTCTCAATTCCCGGAGGTGGAGACATAGGATCAATCAAAAATTCATTATTTAAACCCTCTGCCACCACACACATCTGATCGTTTTTTAGATCATAAATTTCCCACAACACACAGGTATCAGGTTCATCATCAGATTTGTCAGAAATAGCTGTCCCTTTTTTACGCCGCTCCCGTTCTTCTTGCGCCTCATCTGACAATTCAGTTGGTGTTACCTTATCAATTGCACTTTTTTTATACCGCTTATCCTTTTTTAGATCATCGAGCAGCATCTTGATACGATGCGCCTTCCAATTCACTTCATCATTGAGCGGACCTGCATCAGCATCTACTATAAAATCATCAGGGTGTATCCGACATACTTTATATGCCTCATTAGCCGGGATGCTATCCGGTTCCATAAGCGGTTGTCCATCATCGCCAATCATCGGGATTTCGGTGCCTTCTATCATTATTGGTTTTCCAGCGTCCGGGTTTTCTATCATCGTAGCTGAGTAATAAACTTTCAGAATACCAAACTGGAATTGAGCATCGAATATAGACAAACGGGCTTTCTGTTTCAGTTTTAATTCAGTCTTGAGATAATTAAGCATAGACTGTCGGACTGTGGCCTTTTTCTCAAACTGTGCCACTTCAGCTGGATTCACGCTATAAGTTGTCCCCAACTTAACATAAAAATATGGGTCCGTTCCATAAAGTGTAGGTAGTTCAGCCTGTAAACTACTGAATATACGGTTCACAATAAAATAATCTTCTTCTCCCGACGGTTTCTGTCTCCCCTCATAATAATCATAGCATTTGCCTACCTGAAACTGTTCCCGCCAGGCTTTTTTTACCCGTTTCGCCCGGCTGATTTTATCCAACCACTTTTCAGGTTCAGGTTTATCACTTTTGATAGATTTTGGTTTTTTAGCCACTAAAATCTCCCCGTCCTATAAGCATCTGCAATGCTAATACCCTTCCTGGAAGCATATTGTTTCGCCTTGATATATTTCCGTCTCTCAGCCTGAAATGATCCCGTATCCGCAACTGCTGAAACTTTAGGACGCATCGGACGGGTCATGCAGGCATATCTGGTCATTTCTGGAAGATGGTCCTCAATATCTTTTTGCACTACGTCCTCCGGGTTTCTTTCATCCTCCCGGAGTTCTTCCATACATCGCCACCAATGGTCAAGAGACCTCCTGGCAAACAACCACGGTTGTCCATCTTCATCCAACTGTAGCCGATGATGTATTTGTTGCCAACCGATTACCCGAGAATCATCTGCCTTAATGAAGGTCACACCTTCCCGCATCATTTCTTCTGCCGGAGACGGTCCCATCATGCCGTCTTTTTTTCGTTTCGGATTAAAAATATCCGGGCCGGCTACCCGCCACCTCGGTTTCAGGTTATGCTTCTTCTCCAAAGCCAAAATTGCTCGGGCAATCTCTGTATCAGTCTGCCGCAAACCTATATTCTCCGCCCCAGGTTTTAACGCATAATGGTACTGGTCTAAATATAACTTCCCATTATAATCTACCCGGAATATTCCATAGGCCCACGGCCTTGCATATCCCCAATCAAATGCCCCAAATGTCTCCCATTCAAATGGCAATTCATCATCAAATCCATGAATATCCCGATTAAGTTCTGCAAATTTCTGTCCCTCAAACGCATCCCAGACACCTTCCAGCAACCGCATACGCTCTAATTCTGGCAGTTGCATCAGTCTGGCTATATAATCAGGGTCATTCTCAGTCAAACTTGGATTGTCAGCAACCTTAGCCGGGACAAATACCCTCGGCAATCCCGTTCGGTCATCAGTTATTGTAGTGTATGGTTCAATGCTGCCGATCCTGAATCTATCTTTCAAAAAACGATGCGCTGGCCCCCCGGGGTTACTCCCATACCTAACCCGGAGAGGAATTGCCGGATTAGTCGTTCTGCACCTCGAATGCAGATAAATCAACTGTTTAGGAAGAAACTGACCCGCCTCATCAAAAGCTATATATTGAAACTCATCACCCAGATAATTATAATGGCTATCGGTCTCTGCCATGTGGCCTAACTTTATTGTGGCACCACCAGGAAATGACCACCTATGTTCACTTGCCTTATATTCTCCCCCAATGAGAGGATAATATTCTCGGGTTCGATCAATAACCTCCTGCAATTGAGGAAATGTCCGCCTAAAGATAACTGCCTTATATCCCTCAAGCCCCACATATCTGGTAGCTTCCATTATCAAACAGTCAGTCTTACCCCCTCCAGCTGCACCGCCATAAAGCACCTCGTATTCCCAGCGTCCACAAAAATTCTCTTGAGGCCCTGGATGGGGATACCATGCGTACTTATCCATGCAACCTCTGTACTTCTTCTTCTTCAAGCGATTCCGGTTTTCTCATCACTGGTGGCAATCCAATGGACGGGCCTGTTGATTTGTTTTCAACTGTCCGCTGAGATTCTTTTACCACCAAAATATCACAGATAACCTTTGCCACTCCTATCCGGGCAGTATCCATGACGCTTGTATCGTAAAACATTGCCACCAATACCTCAGCAAAATCCATGCCCTTGTCTTTAGCAAACTTATCTAAAGCCCTTTTGACTGACTTCTTTAATTTGTCAGACCAAACTTTAGTTTGTTTTGGTCTCCCACCAGCTTTTTTTTCTCCCTTTGGCATTATCTTTTTTTCCCTTTAGTTATTCCTTTGATGTTTCCCTTGTTCTCAGAAGCATAAAAGATTTCTTGCCCCTTCTTTTTCCCATAAGTCTTTTCCATTTCCTTCTTTATCTTTACACCTTTCTTGTTTAATGGCATCTGAACCCCCCTTAAACTAAAAATTGCGAGAAAAGGTACTCGCCTGGAG